>NZ_JAYRVJ010000651.1:0-4384 GCF_041918635.1 Promineifilum sp. (SeqCode) | reverse complement strand
GGCAGCAGCGCGTCCCCCAGGTAAACCGTGCCGTCCAGGTCGAAGATGTAGGCATCGTAGAAGTGGTTGGGCAGTGGGTAGGCAGACGACAAGGGGTATACTCCCACGAATTAGGAATTAGGAATTACGAATTAGGAATCGAAATCGGAGTATGTGCCGGGCTGTGATGTTGATCGCCAGGCGTTGAAGCATGACGCGATTATATCGCATCGTGAGTGACCGGCGCGTCTCTTTGGCAACAGGAAGGGATGTCAGTTGAACACACGCGAAACGCTACTACAACGATTGGAAGCCATCGGCACGTCCCTGGCGGGCGACGAGGACGCCCTGGCGCTCCTCTCCCTCGGCTCGGTGGGGCAAGAACTGGATCGCCTGGACGAGTTTTCGGATCTGGACTTTTTCGTTGTCGTCCGGCGGGGTGCTAAGCAGCGCTTCCTGAGCGATCTGGGTTGGCTAGACGCCGTCGCGCCCGTGGTGTTCTCCCACCGCGGCACGCGCGACGGCTTGCATATCCTGTTCGCCGACCGCATCTATTGCGAGATGGCTATTTTCACTGTCGCGGAACTGGGGCGCAGCCACTACACGCCGGGCCGGCTCATCTGGAAGCGCTCCAGTGTGGATGAGAGTCTGGCCGAGCCGGCCACGCCGCTCCCCGCACCGCGCCCGCCAGCCGTGACACTACTGCTGGGCGAGATCCTGTGCAACCTGTACGTGGGCGCACAACGCTACCGCCGCGGCGAACAACTGGCCGCGGCGCGGGAGGTGCAATGGTACGCGCTAGATCGGATGCTGGAATTGGCCCCACACCTGGAGACAGAGATGACGGCCCGCCGCGATCCGTTCGCCCCCACACGCCGCTTCGAGCAGCGCTTCCCGCAGATGGCCGTCCACCTGGCCGCCTTCCAGCCCGGCTATGAGGGGACACTGGAGGCAGTGAGGGCCATGCTGGACTTCCTGGAACCGCGTGTCGAACTCAACCCAGCCATGGTCGCCGCCATCCGCGAGATGCTGTGACCATGACTGAGCGAGTGCGGCTACTCGGCCAGATGGTCGCGCACCAGCGCCAGCAACTCCGCTCGCTCGACAACAGAAAACTCGTCAGCCGCTTCAATACCCGCCAGCATCTCCTCAGCCCCCAACACCGATTTCTCGCCCGTAAAGTATGGCATACCAATGCGCGACAGCGCCGCCCACAGACGCCGCTCGAAGCGAAAGCGGCTGGCGCGCAGGGCAGCCACCGCCGGACGAAGGCGCGGGTCTGGAAAGAACGCCTCATGACGGTTCAGCGCGGCGGTAAAGCCGGCTTCCCACTCCACGGCGGCATCGCAAGGCCAGTCGGGCCGCGCCAGGTCAACGTGGACGACAAAGGGCTGACCGTCATCGCGCAGATAGAGCAGCGCCACCGTCTGCCGCGTCTGGCGGGTGAATGCGCTGCCGGAGGCGATGGCCCCCGGATTGACCAGCCATACGCCATCGTGCTGCGTCACGAAAGGCACGTGCAAATGGCCGAAGACCATGAGACGCGCCCCGGCGCGCCGGGCCTGGGCCGCGCGCTGGGCCAGCTTGGGCCGCCAGTCGTCGCCGATGCGGGAGGCCATCTCCGCCTCCCGGTCCGGCAGGTGGCCGTGACACAGCAGCAGCCGGTGGCCGCCCAGCGTCAAGAGTTGCTGGTAGGGTAGTTCGCGCTGTGCCTCGTCCGTCTCGTCGTTGCCGTGGACGGCCACGACCGGCGCGGCGGCGCTTAGCTCATCGAGCACCCATAGCCGGCCGACGTCGCCGGCGTGGAGCACCAGATCGACGCCGCGAAACACGTCGAAGACGGCCGGAGGCAGTTGGGGCCAGCGCTTGGGCATGTGGGTGTCGGAGATGAGGCCCAGGCAGGCGATGACCCTTTCGGGGGCGAGCGCAGGGGGCATAAGGGTGTGATTCATGAGAGACAGTGTAACAGCGGGCGGGTGCTGTTCGCTCGCCTGGAAGCCTACGGGGGAGCGTCGCTTAGGTGGCGCTGGCCTACTGCGGGGAACGTTGGCAGGCGGCCGTTGGTGGATTACAATCCGGGTCGCAGGCTAACAGCCCGCGCTACGGTAAGGATCATCGTGAACTTGCGCCGCTTCGCCCTCCTGCTGGTCAGTCCACTACTGCTGTTAGTGGCGCTTTTGAGCATCATTAACGGCCTCTCCTTCTACGCGGCGACGAACCCGGCGGCTGTGGTCGCCGCCAGTCTGTCGCCGGCTACCGTGCAGATGGAGCGCATCTACTACCTGGCGGCGCGGGTGCTGCTTTTCCCCTTGCAGATCATCTTCATCATGATCGCCTTCAGCGCGGCGCTGTGGGTTTTCCGGCGGCGGCAGGTCGTCGCCGGCTGGGTGCTGGGGGAGCCGGTGGCCGAACGGCTGGCCCCGGCCGAGCCGGATGAGGCCCGGCCCGCCGTCCTCCGCCCCGAGCGCCGCCGTACGCTGCAACAGATTCTCGCCAGCGTCATCGCCATCCTCGCCATCGTCGTGGCTCTCGTGCTCAGCCTTGGCCAGTTCGTGCCCCGAGGAGAGTTGGCTGTGGTCATCGCCGCCCTGACCAGCAGCCTGACCTGGGGTGCCCGGCTGCCCATCGGTGATCTACTGGGCGGCATCAGCACCCTGTTCGAGAACAACTACACCGTCGGCGACCGCATCCTCTATCGCCAGTTCGACCAGCGGGTAGAGGGCGCGGTTGAGAGCGTTGATCTGCGCTTCATGGCCGTGCGCACCGACTCGGGCGAGATCGTAACCATCCCCCACGGCGATCTGCGCATCTTCCGCAACTACAGCCGCGGCGACCAGGTCGGGGTATATGCCACCTTCCCGGTCGCGGCGAGTGATCTGAGCCGGGCTGTGGCGCTGCTTAACGAACTGGCCCCCGACTCGCCGCTGCTCGTGCCGCAACTGCTGGAGCCGTGGCAACCGATGTCGTTGGAGGGCCGGTTGGGCAGCGTCGTCGACCTAAACCTCTACGGCAAGACAACGCCGGGCAGCGAGGACGATCTGCAACTGGCGCTGCATGCCGTGGTGCTGACGCGACTGGCGGCGGCCGGCATCATGCTCCAGGCGCGCGGAGGGGCAAAGTGAGGCGGCGGCTGCTCATCCTTATCGTCGCGCCGCTGCTTGCTGCCGTTGCTCTGGGCGCGCTGGCCGTCGGCTTGCTCCAGGCGGCCCACATTGACGAACTCCAACTGTTCCAATCTATCGTCGGAGCAGAACCGCTGCCGGAGTGGCTGATCGATACCTATGAACTACTGCGCGTACCGCTGCGGGTGGCGTTCGTCGTCGTCATCTTCCTCTTGGCCTGGCTGGTCACGCGCGTCAGCCGGCGGCTGGCCGGCTGGATGCTGCGCATCGCCCGCTACGAGGGCTTCCGGCCGGCGACGTCCGCTCCCCTGGTCTTCGATGCGGTGCTGGAGAAAGCGCCCCTGTCGCCGGCCGAGCGGCGGCATCACACCGTCCTCCTGCTAGTCGCCAGCCTCATTAACGCCTCGGCCTTTGTGATCGCCTTTATTCTGGCCGCGGGGCAGTTCGTCAGCCTCGTCAATCTGGCGGTCATCTCGACCGTCGTCGCCAACGCCTTCGGCTTCGCCGCTCGCGACTTCATCGGCGACTTGCTCAACGGCGTCAGCAACATCTTCGAAGATCGCTTCGACGTGGGCGACAACATCTCCATCTTCAAGGTGGGCGACACGGTGGAGGGGATCGTCGAGCGGGTGACGGTGCGCACCCTGAGCATCCGCACGCGGGGCGGCGAGCTGATCGTCGTGCCTCAGGGC
Source organism: Promineifilum sp. (SeqCode) (assembly GCF_041918635.1). NCBI lineage: Bacteria > Bacillati > Chloroflexota > Ardenticatenia > Promineifilales (SeqCode) > Promineifilaceae (SeqCode) > Promineifilum (SeqCode) > Promineifilum sp. (SeqCode). The sequence goes on along the minus strand of NZ_JAYRVJ010000651.1, from coordinate 591 downwards.
GAGGTGCGCACCTTGCGCAACTACAGCCGGGGCAGCTTCAGCGGGACCAGCATCACCGTGCGCGTCCCGGCCTCCGACCTGCCGGCGGCGATGGCCGTGCTACTGGCGTTGGCCGACGAGGCCCCGATGCTGCTGCCGGACTTGCTCGCGCCGTGGAAGGTGGTCAGCCAGGATGGGACGCTGGGCGAAGCAGCCGAAATTCTCATCCACACCAAGGCGCGCTACGGCCACGGGGCGGGCCTGCGGCTGCGCATCATGACGCTGGTGGGCGACCGGCTGGCGCTGGCGGGCGTGCGCCTGGCGGGTTAGCCAAGTCTGTTTCGCTCCATCCAGCCTACGGCAAAATCAACCAGTGTTCGCTGAGGCATCAGTCGGGCCTCGGCCCGGCCGACGCGGCCGACGCGGGCCAGCCCCGTCTCGCGCTCGAACGCCGCGCCGATGAGCGGGAAATCCTCATCGTTAAGCGCTGTGTCGCGCAGGTGAACCCACTCGCGGCGGCCATCGATCCGCACCGGCGCGCCCTGGGCCAGCGGCTTTTTGCCCGGATAGTTGGCGCGGTATTCGGCCAGGTGGAGCGAGCTGTTGTTGCCG
>NZ_JAYRVJ010000650.1:0-14457 GCF_041918635.1 Promineifilum sp. (SeqCode) | reverse complement strand
TATGGTGGGTGGGGGGGGGGGGGGGGTGGCCTTTTTTGTTTGGGGGGGGTATTGGTTTTTCGGTTTTGGGGGCTGGGGGTTTGTTATTATTTTACTCCCCTCCCCCCTCGCCCCTAATCCCTAGCCCCTAAACTATGTTAGAACCACTGCAATACGACTTCATCCTCCGCGCCCTGCTGGCGGCCATCATCGTGGGCGTCGTCTGCCCCGTGCTGGGCGTCTACGTCGTGCTGCGCGGCATGGCCTTCCTGGGCGACGCGATGTCCCACACCATCCTGCCCGGCGTGGTCGTCGCCTTCTTCCTGGGCTGGCCGCTGGCTGTCGGCGCGCTGATCATGGGCGTGCTGACGGCGCTGGGCATCGGCTTCCTGACCAAACGCGCCTCGCTGAAGGAGGACACGGCCATCGGCGTCATCTTCGCCGGGCTGTTCGCGCTGGGGGTGGCCCTGCTCTCGGCCCGCGGCAACTACACCATTGACCTGGCCCACTTCCTGTTCGGCAACCTGCTGGGCGTCTCGACCGGCGACCTGCTGGTGATGGCCGGCCTGGGCGCGGTGGTGCTGCTGCTCATCTTCCTGTTCTACAAGGAGTTCCTCGTCCTGTCCTTCGACCCGCTGCTGGCCGAGACGCTGCGGCTGCCGACGACCTTCCTCAACTACCTGCTCCTGCTGCTCATCGCCGTGACCATCGTTGTGGCCCTCCAGGTGGTCGGAGTGGCGCTGATGCTGGCGATGCTGGTCACACCGGCGGCGACGGCCTCTTTCCTGACGCGGCGGCTGCCGACAATGATGGCCGTGGCCGCGGCCATCGGCGTCTTTTCCGGCGTGGCCGGCGTCTACGCCTCTTACTACCTCAACATCGCCTCCGGCCCAGCGGTGGTGCTGGTGGCGACCCTCATCTTCCTGGTCACACTGGCCTTGGCGGCGCTGCGCCAACGGCGATCCGGCCTGGGCCGGGTGGAACGGGCATGAGCGACGCGACGGCTCTGGAAGCGGCGCTGACCGGGCGCGGCTACCGGCTGACGGCGGCGCGGCGGGCCATTCTGGCTGCGCTGGCCGGCAGCGGCGGCCACGTGACGGCCGACGATCTGGCCGCGCTCGTCCACCGCCGCGCGCCGCGCATCGGCCGCATGACGGTTTACCGCACGCTCGACCTGCTGTGCGACCTGGGGCTACTGCGCCCGGTCTATCAGGGCAGCGGCGCGGCCCACTACATCCTGATGGAGGACGGCCACCACCACCATCTGGTGTGCTCCCGTTGCGGCCGGGTGGTGGAGTTCGACGAGTGCGCCCTGGGCGAACTGACCGAAGCTGTCGCCCGGCGGTTCGGCTTTCGGGTGGAGGGGCATTTGTTGGAGTTCTACGGGCGTTGTATCGATTGCCGAGAGTAAGAAGAAGCTCACGCAAAGACCGCTAAGGGAGCTAAGAACGCCAAGCTTTATCTTCTTGGCGTTCTTAGCTCCCTTAGCGGTCTTTGCGTGAGTTTCTTTTCTTATTCGCCGGCAGAGGTTGTGTCCAGCGCGAACGTTTCCAGGATGCGGTCGGCCTCGGCCTGCACGTCTTCGGGCACAACGGCGATCGGCTCGCGCTCAAAGTCCCGATTGCTCACCAGCGCCAGGCTGAAGAGCAGGTCGCCGCGCGGGATCACGTTCGTTGCATTGTAAAAGATGCGCCGGATGATGTCCTCATAGACCAGCGCCGTCCGCTCAACTTCCTCGCCGAGAAACAGGATCGTTCCCTGTGGGACGAAATCGCCGGCCGCGCCGCCATAGAGTTGCATGTCCGCGTCCTCGCCCAAGCGCTTCACCTTGATGCGCAGCGCGATCGCCATCTCGTGATACGTCAGCGACAGCAAATGGCCGTCATCAGCCGGTCGGGCCGGCGTCCAGCGCTCGGCCGGGTAGCGGAAGGAGAAGCCGTAGTTGGGGTCGTGGTAGGTGGCCCAGGTGGATGGGTCGGAGGTGGGCGCGAGCGTGGAAGTCGGTGTAGATGTGGCGGCACCGGTTGGGGTGGCCGTGGGGGCGGCGGTTGGCGCGTCGGTCGCGGCCACGAGCGGAGCGGGAGAGGCAGTTGGCGGTTGATCAGTGTCAGTCGCCTCGGCCGTCACTACTTCCGGTGTAGCCGGCGGCGCGGTCGTGCAACCGAACAGAAGCAGACCAATGCCCAGCAGCGCCATTCGTGCGAGAACGTGAATCACGTACGCTATTGTCATGGAAACCCTTGAAAATCACTTGCCCATTGTGCGGAGATAGGCGTCCATTGCCCTTCTGCTCCCCTTCCTGTTCGGGCTGATGGCCGGGAAGCGATCTAGGGGAAACAGTTTCACTTGCCCTTCCTGACTCCCCTTCATCGCGCCACCAATGGCTTGCAACTCAAAAATAAAGGAGAGCATGGGGCCAGGATAGTCGGCATTCCTGTCAAAATACCAGCCTAAGCCACGGGTGACCTCGGCCACCAATCCCGTCTCTTCGTAAGCCTCGCGAACGGCGGCCTGCTCCGGCGATTCAGCGTATTCGACGTGACCGCCTGGAAGCGCGGCCGGCGCTTCTGGTGCCGCATCAGGCGGGAGGATAGCGACGATACCCTCTCCATACCTCACAATCAAATTCACCCCTATCGCGTTCGTGGGGTAATGAACCCAGCCACAAGCCGGGCAAGTCACCCTTGGAATGCTGTCATTGTTGAGCACGCCCTTCGTTAAATGGGTGGCGCACAATGGGCAGAATTGATAGCGAAGGCGAGGAAGAACGATGTCAGGATAAAGGATGATTTCAGCCACTCAACAACCTCGATTCTAAACGACTACTATATGATGGGAGAGCATGTAGGTCGATGATAAGCCCTATTTTAACGGTGGACTCATACCCTTGTACGGTATGATTTCTCTTTCCCCTTGCGCCGAACGCGCTATAATACCCGGTCATGGCGGCGAGGACGATCGGGCGCTACGTCGTGCGGGAGGAAATTGGTCAGGGGGGCATGGCCACCGTCTACCGCGCCTTTGACCCGCACTTCCAGCGCGACGTCGCCATCAAAGTTCTGCCCCTCCACTTCCTGCATGACGCCCGCTTCCGCGCCCGATTTGAGCGCGAGGCGCGCATCGTCGCCGGCCTTCAGCACCCGGCCATCGTGCCCGTCTACGACTTCGGCGAGGAGAGCGGCCAGCCCTACCTGGTCATGTCGCTGATGAGCGGCGGCTCGCTGGAGGATCGGCTGCGCCAGGGGCCGCTGGCGCTGGCCGAGACGGAGCGCATCGTCGGCCGGCTGGCCCCCGCGCTCGACGCCGCCCATCAGCGCGGCGTCATCCACCGCGACCTGAAGCCGGCCAACATCCTCTTCGATCAGTGGAACGAGCCGTACCTGACCGACTTCGGCATCGTCAAGCTGACCCAGGGGGACAACGCCTCGCTGACGACCGTCGGCGGCATCATCGGCACGCCGGCCTACATGAGCCCGGAGCAGGTGCAGGGGAGCGAGATCGACGGCCGCAGCGACATCTACTCGCTGGGCATCATCCTGTTCCAGATGCTCAGCGGTCGCCTGCCCTACGACGCCAACACGCCCATCGGCCTGGCCTTTAAGCACGTCTCCGAGCCGATCCCCAGCATCCAGGCGATGGGCAACGCCCGGCTGCCGGCCGAGTACCAGGCGGTCATCAACCAGGCCATGGCTAAGCAGCCGGCCGAACGCTACCAGACAGCCGTGGCGCTGGCCCGCGACCTGACGCGTCTCGTCCACGGCTCCTCGCCAGCGCTGACGACCGTTTTGCCGCGCGACTCCGGCCCGCTGGCCGCCACGCAGCGCGTCAGCGGCGGCGCGACGGGGCCAGGCCCCGCCACGCCGGCCGGTGCGGCGACGGCGGTTGTGCCGCCGATCACGGGCGGAGGCGTGGCCGTCGCGCCGCGCGTCGAACGGCGCGGCCTGCCGGTCTGGCTGTGGGGCCTGCTGGCGCTGCTGCTGATCGGCGGCGGCGTGGGGGCCTACCTGATCTTCGGCGGCGGAGGCGATGGAACCGGCAACGAGTCGACGCCGGCCCCGACGCCGGCCACCGCCGTGGCGGCGGGCGTGTTCGAGGGGACGGACGAGGCGACGCCGACGGAAGAGACCGAGGCGACGGATGCGCCGGTGGCCGCCGACGTGACGGCCACCGCCGGGCCGACGGCCGCGACCACGACCACGGCCCTGCCCCGCAAGACGGCCGTGACGCCCGTCGTGCCGACCGCGGCGACGCCCCGCGCCCGCGTGTCAGCCGAGACGAACGCCTATGGCGGGCCGGGGCCGGCCTACCCGGTTGCCGGCCGTCTGGCCGCCAACGACGAGGTGGAGGTCATCGGCCGGACCGAGGATAGCGCCTGGTACAACGTGCGGCTGCCCAACGGCGACCCGGCCTGGGTGGCGGCCGGCGCGCTGACGGCGCTGGACGCGGCGGCGATGGCTGCCGTGCCCGTGGCCGGGACGATCCCCGCCCCGCCGCCCACGGCGACGGCGACGGCCACCCGCCCGCGGCCAACGGCCACGGTCGCACCGCCCACGGCCACAACCGCCCCGCCGACGCAGCCGCCGCCCACGCAGCCTCCGCCGACAGAGCCGCCGCCTCCGCCAACCGATGAGCCGGAGCAGCCGACAGAGCCGCCGCCGCCGCCAACGCCCATCCCCGACGACACGCCCACGCCGATTCCGTAGGGGCTAGGTTTTAGGGGCTAGGGACTAGGGAAGAAGCACTCTTCCCTAGCCCCTAACCCCTAACCCCCAGTCCCTAATTCATCTAACTGATCGATGAGGCCGGAGAGCACCTCGAACGCGGCCTCCACCGGTTCGGGGCGGGTCAGATCGACGCCGGCGTCGCGCAGGGCGTCGAGCGGATAGCGCGAGCCGCCGGCCCGCAGGAAGCCCAGGTACGCCTCAGCCGCATCCGTCCCGCCCGACCGCACCCGTCGCGCCAGGGCGTTGGCCCCGGCGATACCCGTGGCGTACTGGTAGACGTAGTAGTCGGCGTAGAGATGGCCGAACGTGGCCCAGCGGATGCCGTCTCGCTCCCGGTCGAGGGCCATGCCGTCGCCGTAGCTCTCGCCGAATAGATCGGCCAGGTAGGCGATCATGTCGTCGGCCGTCAACCCCTTGCCATCCTCCACGCGCCTGTGCATCTCCCACTCGAACAGCGCCAGAGTAGGCATCTCCAGGAAGTAGCGGTGGAAGTTCGCCATCGCCTCTTCGATGACGGCGATCTTCAGTGCGCGGCTGATATCCTGCTCCAGCAGGTAGCCCCGCAGCATCGCCTGGTGGAAGTTGGAGGCCACCTCGGCCGCGAACAGCGAGTAATCGGCGTAGACGGGCGGCTGCGTGCGCCAGGACAGGTGCGAGTGCATGGAGTGGCCCAACTCGTGGGTCAGCGTGCCCAGGCTGATGGCGTCGTCGGCGTAGCTCATGACGATGAAGGGGTGCATCCCCTGGCAACCCCAGGAGAACGCGCCGCCCGCCTTACCCTGGTTGGGGTAGATGTCGATCCAGCGCTCTTCCAGGCTGCCGCGGCGGACGGTCTCGGCGTACTCGTCGCCCAGCGGGCGCAGCGAGGCGACGATCCACTCAACGGCCTGCTCGTAGGGCACGGCCGGCCGCTCGGCCGTCAGCGGGGCCCAGATGTCGTAGGTGTGCAGCGTCTCCACGCCCAGGGCGCGCCGCCGCACGTCCCAATAGCGATGCCACACCGGCCGGTGGCGTTGGAAGGTCGCCAGCAGGTTGTGGAAGACCGCAGCGGGGATGTTGTCGGTGAATAGCGCCATGTCCAGCGTCGTCGCGTGGCGGCGGGCGCGCGCGGTGAAGACGTTCTGCTTGATGGAGGTCGACAGGTTGCTCGCCAGCGTGTTCTTGAAGGCGAGATACTGGTCGTGGTAGTTCTCCCAGGCCGAGCGGCGCGCGTCGCGGTCGGTGGAAGCGAGCAGGTCATCGATGGTGCCCTGCGTGACGGGGCGCTCGCCGCCGCCTGCACCCACGGCCGGCCGGAAGCGGAAGTCGCTGTCGGTCAGCTTATCGGCTGTCTCGACAGGCCCCCGGAATGGGTCGCTGATTAGCCCCAGCAGCTCTTCCACCTCGCCCGAACGAACGTGGGTCTGACGCCGGAAGAGGTCGTCTAAGTAGTGGGCGTAGATCGCCAGGCGCGGCTCGGCGGCGGCCCACTCGGCCAGCCGGGATTGTCCGATAGCCAGCAACTCCGGCTCGACGAAGGCCAGCGCCCCTTCCGCCTCGCCGGCGAGGCTGCTGGCTTCACCGGCGCGGGCGGTGGCCGCCTGGTCGGTGCGATCGACGGCCGCGCTCAGGCCGGCGTAGATGGACACCTTTTCCACGCGCTGGCGGAACGCCTCGATGGCCGAGAGCGCCTCGACCAGGACGGCCGGCCCTTCCGCCAGCCGCCCCTGCCAGCCGGCGACCTCTGCCAGACCATCTCGAAGTATGGCGAGTTCGTTGGCCCAGGCCTCGACGGTGGGAAAGACGCTGACGTCGTTCCAGGTATGCTGGGGGTTTACTTCACTGCGAGTAGGGATCATAACGCCTCCTAAGAAGAATGGAACGCTGATGACGCTGATTGGGCGCTGATTTTCGCCGATAAGAAACGGAATTGTATCTTATCCGCTAAAATCAGCGGCAAATCAGCGTCATCAGCGTCCTATTCTTCCAACTTCGGCCGGCGCAGCAGGCGCATGCCGTTGGCCGTGACCAGCAGCGACGTGCCCATGTCGGCCAGGACGGCCAGCCACATGCTGCCGCTGCCCAGCAGCACCAGCACGAAGAAGACCAGCTTGATGATCAGACTCAGGGCGACGTTGACGCGCACGGTGCGCATGGCGGCGCGGCTAAGGCGCACGGCGAAGGGCAACTGGCGCAGGTCGTCGCCCAGCAGCACCACGTCGGCCGTCTCCAACGCCTGGGCCGCGCGCCCCAGCGCCACGCCGACCGAGGCCACGGCCAGGGCGGGCGTGTCGTTGATGCCGTCGCCGACCATCGCCACGTGGCCGTGGTCGGCCCGCAAGGCCCGCACCGCCTCCACCTTGTCGGCCGGCAGCAGGCCGGCGCGCACGTCGCTCAGACCGACCTCGGCGGCGATGCATTGCGCTGTGGCGGCATGGTCGCCGGTCAGCATGACCAGCGGCCGGACGCCCAGCCGCGCCAGTTCGGCCAGCGCCGCCCGGCTGCCCTCGCGCGGCGTGTCGGCCAGGGCGATGTAGCCGCGGTAATGGTCGCCGGCGCTGACGAGCATCGTCGTATACCCCTGGGCGTCGGCGGCGCGGATGTCGTCGCAGTGGGGCAGGTGTTCCACGCCGTCGTCGAACCAGGCGTGGCTGCCGACGCTGACCGTCTGGCCGTTCACCCGGCCGGTGACGCCGCGGCCGGCCAGCGCGGTGACGGCCTCGCCGGCCGGATAGCGCGCGGCCACGCCGCGCGCCGCCGCCTCGGCCACCACCGCCCCGGCCAGCGGGTGCTCGCTGCGCCGCTCCACGGCCGCGGCCAGGGCCAGCAGGTCGTCGCAGGGGGCGCAGGTCGCCGTAGAAACCGGGTTTCTTCCGAGAAACCCGGTTTCTGCGCAGTCGGCGGCGCGCACGGCGACGACGGCCGGCTCGCCGCGGGTGATCGTGCCTGTCTTGTCGAAAGCCATGGCCCGCACCCGGCTGAACGCCTCCAGCACCGACCCGCCCTTGAACAGGATACCGTGGCGCGCGCCGTTGCTGATGGCGCTGATGAGCGTCACCGGGGTGCTAATGACCAGGGCGCAGGGACAGGCGACGACCAGCAGGGCCAGGGCGCGATAGAGCCAGCCATGGGCGCTGACTCCGTCAGCGCTCGGGGGATTCCAGAAGGGCGCGTCGAAGGCCAGCGGCGGGATGATCGCTACTAACAGGGCCACCACGATGACCACCGGCGTATAGACGCGGGCGAATTGATCTACAAAGCGCTGGGCCGGCGCGCGCCGCTCCTGGGCCTCAGCCACCAGCCGGATCATACGGCTGATGGTCGTATCCTCGGCCAGATGCGTCACCTCGACCTCCAGCGCGCCGGGGCCGTTGACGCTGCCGGCGAACACCTCGTCGCCGGGGGCCTTGTCCACGGGGCGGCTCTCGCCGGTGATGGGGGCCTGGTTGACGGCCGACATGCCGGCCAGCACGCAGCCGTCCATCGGCAGGCGCTCGCCGGGGCGCACGGCGATGCGGTCGCCGACGCGCAGGGCGGCCACGGGCAGACGCGCCTCGCCGCCGTCGCGCAGCACGGTGGCCTCGGCCGGGGCCAGGGCGGAGAGGCCGCGGATGGTGTCGCGGGCGCGGGCGGCGGTGTAGCCTTCCAGCGCCTCGCCCAGGGCGAAGAGAACCATGACCAACCCGGCCTCGGTGTAGGCCCCAATGATGACCGCGCCGACGGCGGCGATGGTCATGAGCAAGTTGATGGTGATCTCCCGGTTGACGCGCAGGGCGCGGACGGCGCTGCGGGCGATGGGGTAGCCGGCCAGCGCCATCGCCAGCACGGCCATCCCGGCGAACAGCGGCGACGAGACGCCCAGCCCCGGCAGCAGCTCATCGAACAGCACGCCCGGCAGGACGAGCAGGCCGGCGATGAGGGCGAGGCGGGTGTCCTGGCGGGCCCAAAGGTAGGGGAGCAGGGGCGCAGAGGAGCGGGGGGGCGGGGGAGCAGGGGGGAAAGAAGCATCAGCCGCGGGTGCTTGTTGTTCATCACCTGCTATCTGCCACTTGCCGCTTGCTCCCCTGCCCCCCCGCTCCCCCGCTCCCCCGCCATCTTCCACATCATAGCCCAATTCCCGCACCCGCGTCACAACGCGCTCCGGCGCGACGGAGCCTTCGACGCGCAGCGCGCCGGTCGTGAAGTTAAGCGACGCAGCGCTGACGCCGTCCAGGGCGGCCACGCCCGTCTCCACCGAGCGGGCGCAGTTGGCGCAATCCAGGCCGGTCACTTGAAAGCGTAATTCGCTCATACAGTCCAACCCTCTGAATTTTCGGTTCCAGGGGCCAGGTTTTAGGTTACAGGGAAGAGCATTCTTCCCTGGAACCTGGCCCCTGGAACCTGGAACCTATCTTACACCTTCAAGTCGAGTTGAAAGTCAAGGAGTTTCTTCTTCTAAAGCCAGAAAAAGGCGGGCCAGGATGAAGGCGTGCGGGCCGTGAGCGATGAGCAGATACCCTTCGCGGTCGTCGCGCAGTTCGGGGTGGGAGTTGGGCTGCACCCGGCACTCGGCCTCGATGCGAGCCAGTTCGGCCAGGGCGTCGCCCACGGCCGGGTCGCGGCTGACGACGAGGATATGGTAGGCGTCGCCCTCCTGCCAGATGTGGACGTGCTGGCCGCGCAGTTGGGCCAGGATGGCCTGGGCCGCCTCGCCCGACAGCGGGCAATCGGTGTAGGCCGACAGCCAGTCGAGTACGGTGTGGCTGGGCGGTTCGGCCGACGGGTTGGCGCAGATGCGGTCGACCAGACGGCCGAAGGCGCTCTGGGCGGCGTCTTCGCCCTGGCCGCGCAGGTCTTGCAGGAAAAGCTCCAGTTCGCGCTGCTGGACGCGCAACTCGGTGACCTGGCGCTCCAGAGCCAGATAACGCGCCTCGGCCGTCGCCAGCAGGTCGGCATTGTCCAGATCGCCGGCCTGCCAGGCGGTCAGCAGGGCCCGGATTTCGGCCAGCGAGAAGCCGAGGCGCTGGGCGCGCTGGATGAGGCGGACGGTGTCGGCGCTCTCCGGAGCGTAGAGGCGGTAGTCGGACTCGGTGCGGCCGGCCGGGGTCAGCAGCCCTTCGGCCTCATAGTAGCGCAGGGCCGAGGTGCGCAGGCCGACCTGGCGGGCGAGTTGGCCGATGGTTAGCATGGGGGAAGTGTATAGACCTCTGAGATTTGCCGCAAACCTCAGAGGTCTGTTGCAATCACGCTTTTACGTGCTACACTATTCTACGTGACTGCGTGGAGGCGCAATGAGGACGCAAAATATTACGCTTTCTCTACCCAAAGATATCCTGACCAAAGTCAAACTGATCGCCGTCCAACGCGAGACGTCGGTCTCGGGGTTGCTGACGGCCGAACTGGAGAAGCTGGTGGCGCAAGAAGAGGCGTACAGCCGCGCCCAACAGCGACACCTGCAATGGCTGGAACACGCCGCCGATCTGGGAACGCATGGGCGCACTGACGTGACTCGAGACGAACTTCATGAGCGATAAGCCACGCCAATTCATTGACACCAACGTCCTCATTTACGCTCACGACCGGTCGGCCGGACCGAAACACGAGCGGGCGCGGGCCTTGCTCCAGGAATTGTGGCGGGAGCGCACCGGTTGCTTGAGCATCCAGGTGTTGCAGGAGTTCTACGTCAACGTCACGCGCAAGGTGGCCGCTCCCCTGTCTCCAGAAGCGGCGGCGCAGATCATCGCCGATCTGGCTGTCTGGGAGGTGCACCGGCCGGACGTGAGCGACGTGCTGGAGGCGATCCGCCTCCAGACAAGCCTTCAGCTCTCATTTTGGGATGCCATGATCCTGACCAGCGCGCGCCAGCTCGGCTGCCGCGTACTCTGGTCAGAAGACCTGAGCGCCGGCCAGACGTACGACACGGTCACCGTGCGCAATCCATTCCCTACCTAAAGGCTCCATTACTTCCGGTCAATATCAAGGATAAAGGCCGGGGTTCTAAGCTAATACGGAGCGCTTCTTCCCTAACCCCTAATCCCTATTCCCCCGCCAACTCGTCGCCTCCACATACTCCAACGACTGATGCCGGAAGTAGGTATTGTACAACTCCGCGTAGTGCCCGCCGGCGTCCAGCAGTTCTTCGTGCTTGCCCTGCTCGATGATTCGCCCCTCACGCAGGACGATGATCCGGTCGGCGTGACGCACGGTGAACAGCCGGTGGGCGATGACCAGCGAAGTGCGGTCGCGCATGATGTCTTGCAACCCTTCCTGAATCTGCGACTCGGTGAAGGGATCGACGCTGGCCGTAGCCTCGTCCAGAATGAAGATGGCCGGGTCCTTCAGCACCACGCGGGCCAGGGCGACCAGTTGCCGCTGCCCCATCGACAGGCTGCCGCCGCGCTCGCCCACGTCCGTCGCCAGCCCCGCCGGCAGTGACGTCAGCCATTCGCCCTGGCTGATGGCCCGCGCCGCCCGCTCCACGTCCTCGTCGCTGGCCTCCGGCCGGCCATACCGGATGTTGTTGGCTACCGTATCGGCAAACAGGAACGGCTCCTGCGGCACCAGCCCAATCTGGAGCCGGTATTGGCCCAAGTCCAACCGGCGAATGTCGCGGCCGTCCAACAGGATTTCGCCCCCCTGGAACTCGTAGAAGCGGGTCAACAGCTTGCCAATGCTGCTCTTGCCCGCCCCGGTGTGGCCGACCAGGGCGACCGTCTCCCCGGCGCGGATGTCCAACGAGAAGTCGGGCAGCACCACTTCGCGCTCGGTGTAGCTGAAGCGGACGTGGCGGAATTCGATGTGGCCACGGGTGGGGGAAGGAAGCGCGGGGGAGCGGGGGAGCAGGGGAGAAGGGGAGTCGCTGCTTGCTACGTGCCCCCCTGCTCCCCTGCTTCCCCGCTCCCCTGCGGCAGCCCGCGGCCCCACCGGCTCGCTGGCGAGCTGCTTCACCCGCGGCTCCCGGTCGATCAGGGCGAAGACGCGCTCGGCGGCCGACAGGCCGTCCTGGAACTGGCTCCAGAAGGAGGCGATGCTGGTCATGGGGAACCAGAAGAAGCCGACGGCCTGCATGAACAGGTACCACTCGGCCGGGGCGATGCCCGCCGGGCCGCGCGTCGCCATGCCCCCGGCATAGACCAGGATCGCCGTGCCCAGCCCGGAGCCGATGCCCAGGATGGGGAAGATGCCCGACAGCGTCAGGCCGCGGGTGATTCCGACGCGGTAGCCCTGCCGGTTGTTGGCGTCGAAGGTGGCGTAGATGGCCGGCTCCTGACGAAAGCCCTTGGCGACCAGGATGCCGCTGATCGACTCCTGAATCTGGGCGTTGATGATGGCCGTTATGCGGCGGGCGTTCTGCGTCACCCGCCGGGCCAGCCGCCGGAAGCTGAGAGCCAGCGCCGCCGCCAGAGGGGCCATCGCCAGCAACAGCAGCGTCAGACGGACGTTGATGGTCAGCAGGTAGCCCATCAGCAACACCACCAGTAGCACCTGGCTCAACAGGTTGAGCGTCAGGTTCACCACCTCGGCGAAGTCCTGCGTATCGGACGTGACCCGGCTGACGATCTTGCCGGACGGATGCTCGTCGTAGAATGACAGGTCATGCCGTACAGTGGCGTTGAACACGTCCTGGCGCAGCTTCAGCACCACGTTGCTCGTCACGCGGGCCGAAAACAACTGGCGGATGTAGTTGAACACCCAGCCCGCCGCGCCGATCAGGCTGATGCCCACGGCAATCAGGATGATCGTCGTGATCGCCGTGTTCGTCTCCAGCAGGCCGACGGCGCGGGCGATGACGATCGGCCCCAGCGCGCCCATGACCGAGTTGAGCGTGATCATCACGGCGATAAGCGCCATCTTCCGGCGGTGGGGCCGGAAGTAGCTCACAATGCGGTCGAGCAGGTCGCGGTCGCTGTACTGCCGGTCGTAACTTTCGGTTTCCAGACCGTCCAGAATAAACCCCATAATTCTTCCTCGCGATAACCTAGAATGGCCCGCCCGCCTCGGTCAGGCTGTTGTGCCACTCCGTCAGGAAGCGCATCGCCTCCGTGAAGCGCCGCGCGGGGAGCATCTTGTAGGACGTGATGCCGAACTTGCGATAAAGCTCCCCGTAGATGGCGCCGAACTCATTGCGACCGCTCTTCCGCCCCAGCTCCAGCGCCACCGCTTTCACCGCCTGGCTCAGTTGGCTGGCCTGGTCGGGGGTGACGCTCCGGCCGGTATCAGCCAATTGCGACTCAAGCGTCACCAAACGGCTCTCATGATCCTCAATCCGGCCGGAGAGCCGGGCCTCGAGCATGATCTGATTCTTGGCCAGGCGCAGGACGGCCTGGGCGATCTGGTACGCCTGCACTGCGCCCGGGTCGGCCGTCTGGAGCAGGTCATCAAAGGTGAGGTCGGTGATAAGCCGCCCCTCGTAGAGCGCTTCCGAGAGAACCTTATAGCACTCCTTCTGGTACCGGATCACGTCTTCCCGATATTCGGGATTCACTCTATCCGCGCTGATGCCGAAGAGAAACCCGCTTAAGTAGTCCAGCGGCACGCAGATGGCTTCTTGCGGCCCACGTCGAAGTGTGTGCATTACGCACACACGTTGCTCCTCTCGCAGTACGGGATCGCGCAGGAGCCGAAGCCTTTGGCCGCTCCAATTCAATCCAAGCCGCTCTATAATCGGTCGCACCGGCACAAAAACACGACCGTCCTCCGTGCGCACAGCCACGATTTCGTCCTCATAGAAGAGAATCGTCTTCTGCTCCACTGGCACCAATGCACTCTCTGTCATAGCTCCTTTTTCAGGGCCCAGGTTCCAGGCGGGGTCTCTTGTCCTAGCCGCTAGAACCTGGCCCCTAGCCCCTGTTAATCATATCTGGCAAAGATTCGCTGATAATCCCGCGAGCGCGCCAGTAGCTCTTCGTGCGTTCCCTGATCGACGATCTTGCCTCCCTTCAGTACCAGGATGCGATCCGCCCAACGAATCTGGCTCAGCCGGTGGGTGATCAGGAACGTCGTCCGCTGCCGGCTGATGCGGTACATGGCCTGCTGGATACGATCCTCTGTGGCGCTGTCGATGGCGCTGGTGCTGTCGTCCAGGATGAGGATGCGCGGGTTGGTCAGGAAGGCGCGGGCGATGGCGATGCGCTGCCGCTGGCCGCCGCTGAGCGTCACGCCCCGTTCGCCTACCTCCGTCTCGTACCCCTGCTCGAAGCCGGTGATGAAGTCATGGGCCTGGGCCTCGTGGGCGGCGTGCTCGATCTCCGCCTGGGTCGCCTCCGGCGCGCCAAAGGCAATGTTCTCGGCGATGGTGCGCGAGAAGAGAAACACGTCCTGCTCGATGGTGGAGATCTGCGAGCGCAACGATTCCAGTTGCCAATCGCGCACATCCACCCCATCCACGAGCACCTGGCCGCCGTCGGCGTCGAAGATGCGGTTGATGAGGCGGGTCAGCGTGCTCTTGCCCGAACCTGTCTGGCCGACGATGGCGACCGTTTCGCCGGGGTTGGCGGTGAAGGTGATGTTGCTTAGGACGTGCACGGGAACGGGGGGGGGGGGGGGGGGGGGGGGGGGGGGGGGGGGGGCCCCCCCCCACGGGGGGGAGCCGGGACGCGCCCGCCACCCGTGGCAAACGCCCCCCCCCCCCAACCCCCTGCGGGGCCGGCCCCCCCCCCCCCCCCCCCCCCCCCCCCCCCCCCCGCTCCCGTGCACGTCCTAAGCAACATCACCTTCACCGCCAACCCCGGCGAAACGGTCGCCATCGTCGGCCAGACAGGTTCGGGCAAGAGCACGCTGACCCGCCTCATCAACC
>NZ_JAYRVJ010000649.1:0-4933 GCF_041918635.1 Promineifilum sp. (SeqCode) | reverse complement strand
GCAACAGCCGGTCCAGGGCATCCGTCAGGCCGCCGATGGCGCGGGCGATGCAACCGCCCAGGCTGCCCGTCGAGTCGTCGGCCTGGCTGTACGCCTCGATGGTCTCCTCCATCACCGCCTGATAGATGGCGACGGCCCGATTGACGCGCCCCTCGTTCAACAACTGATTGGCCTGGGCCAGGAGGACGTTTAATTCGGCCGCCGCCTGTCGCGCCCCTTGATAGTCGATGTAACCATACTCCCGCCGGCCGATGCGCAAGGCGCCCTTGACCAGCGTGCGGTAGTTGGCCGGCTGGTCGCCCGCCGCGTCGAGCCGGACGAGCAGCCGGTTGAGCAGGTTGCGGTCGTCGGCGGCCAGCGACAGCACGACGTCCTGGACTCTCTCCGGCGGGGTTCGCTCCAGCACCTCGCGCAGCTTGTCCAGCTTGGTGCGGCGTTTTGACCCCGTCGCCCGCTTGGCCCGGCCGCCGACGTGTTCCGGGAAAGCCTCCTCGATGGCGTAGAGCACCGCGGCGATGTGTTTGCAGTGCTCGCCGAATTCATAGGGACAGTCGCAGAGGCACGTCAGTTCCCGGTTGGGGGCTTGCGTGACGCGCACCTCGTAGCGCTCGGTCCCTTCCACCTGCGCCACCCAGGCGTCCTCTTCGTCGAGTTCCAGATCGACTACGCGCCCCTGTGTATAATAAGCGCGCCCGCGCGCCAGAATGGCGGCGGGGATGCCTTGCTTGAAATTGCCGAAGGTAAGCGCCATTGGGACTACCTCATCGAGCCGCTTTGACGATAATATAGTGTAGCGTAGCCTGTCAGGCTCAGGCAGAGGAATCTACAGATTTCACAGATTACACAGATCTTTAGACCGGTGTCGGCGCAAACTACGTTCCGTGTATAGGTTCGCTGTATAAGCAAGATAAACGATGACCCTACAACCAGACAGGCTACCGGTCGGCGGTACAAACCACGCCACTGCATCTCCTGAAAAATCTGCGCAATCTGCGGAGCATGCTTCTTATCGGCTAGTATGGATAGCAGCGCTGTTGGCGGCAGCGGCGCTGTGGCTGGTAGGCTGTGACAGCGGCGCGCCGCCGATCGCCGCCGTGCCGACCGCCGCCGCGACCGCGCCGCTCATCGCCACGCCCACCGCCGCCCCCACCGCCACCCCCACCATCACCCCCACGCCGGAGCCGACCATCACCCCCGGCCCCTCGCCCACGCCGGAGCCGGCGGCGCTGCTGGTGGCCGCCGCTCGGCCGCGGCTGGCGGCCGGCATCCTGCCCTCGCCCGACGGGTCGCGCCGGGCCGAGGTGCTCATCTACGATTGCGCGCCCGTGGGCGACGACCCCGCGCCGCGCTCGCTGGAGGTTCTGCGCGTTGTGGAGCCGGCCACGGACATGGAGTACCAGCTGGACAGCCAGTTCATCAACTGCGAGGGGCTGGGCGCGTTCGGGCTGCAACCGCTGGCCTGGTCGGCCGATGGCCGATACCTTATCTACACCGGCGCGCGCGAAGGGCAGCCCGACGGCGGTTGCCGGCCGTGGACGCGCGACGTGGTGCGCGTCGATCTGGTCGATCTGGCCGCCACGCCGCTGGCCCAGGCCGCTTTCTCGCCCGACGGGGCAAAGCTGGCCGGCTGGCTGGAGCGGGAGTTGGTCGTCTACGCGCTCGATGGCGGCGAGTTGGGGCGCGTGGCCGCGGCCGAGACGCCGCCCAACGTCGGCCCGCCCGTCTGGTCGCCCGATGGATCGGCGCTGGTCTTCCTGCAATACACCAGCTTCTGCGGCGAAGTGGCCGGGGAGTCGGCCGTGGTGCTGGTGGACGGGACGACGCTGACGCCGCGAGTGCTGTTCACGTCATCGGCCCCGGAATTCGCCAGCGTGGAGTGGCTGGACGAGGGGCGGCTGCTCCTGACGGGGCTGCTCAATGGGGGGCGGTGGGTTTACGAGCTGGCGACCGGGCAGCTCGCGCCGAGTTCTTGAGGGAATGAATTCAGCATGATGAACGTGGGGTGCAGACCCCGTGTTCTGTTCAAATCAAAAGGAAGGAGCTATGGCCGAATCTCCTCAATTGAGCAACCGTGAATGGGAAGTCGTGGAACTTCTGCTCCAGGGCAAAAGCAACAAGTTAATCGCTTCATCGCTCAGCATTTCGGAGCGCACGGTTGAGTTCCATCTGAAGAATATCTACGACAAATTCGACGTCAGTTCCCGAGTTGAGTTGATTCTGAAGCTGGGGAACGCCGCAAACAAGCCTGAAACCGAAAAACAAGGGTTTTCCACAGTTGATCAGGCGGGGCAAGGCGCTGAGAATGAGGGCGGGCCTGATTCGCAGATGAATTGGGTCACATCTTTGAAAGAGAGCGTCTCTATGATTGGCAAAGAATCTGGATTATTGAATGTCAGCCCCCAGGACGAGGCGGGCAACATGTCCTTCCTGGAAGCCATTCGCGTGTGTCTCACGAAGTACGCGGAGTTCAACGGCCGGGCCACCCGCGCGGAGTTCTGGTGGTTCACGCTGTTCGTGGTATTGGTCGCCGGGGCGTTGATGTACGTGAGTGAGGCGTTGAGTAGCATCTTCCTGATCGCCGTGTTACTGCCCCAACTGGCGGTCGGCGCGCGGCGGCTGCACGACATTGGCAAGAGCGGGTGGTGGTTATTATACTTGCTACTTCCGGTGGGCGGCATCGTCCTGCTGGTATGGCTGTGGTCGCTGCCGGGGGTGGCGCAACCGGCCGTGGATGAATTGGCTGCCTGACGGCGCGCGGTACGGTAATAGAAGCGTCGCGCCGCAAGGGCTATGGTGTCCTCGCGGCGCGCTCCTTATTCCTAAATGATCCTGTGTCTCACTTGTCAATTCGCCCATTTCTTGTCAAACTACGCCGAAATTTCGATGGCCCTGGATGAGATGTCCGGGGTCTATTCATGTGAGAGTGAGCGAATAGATGGCAACGCAACGAAAGAAGAAGACAAGCGCTGCGCGGACAACCGGCGCGCGCCGGGGCAAGGCCGCCCCCGACAACACGGCGCGCAACCGCGTGCTACTCATTGCGGGCGTCGTGCTGGTCGCGGCGGTGCTGGGGGTGCTGCTATGGCTGGCAATGCGGCCGGAGCCGGGCATTGCCGGCGTCGTCCAGTTCCCGCGCCAGTCGCGCGGCCACGAATCCAACCTGGAAATAGCCTTTGGCGAGCTGCCCCCGTCCGGCGGCGTCCACGACCCGGCCTGGCAGAACTGCGGCGTCTACGACGCGCCGCTCAACACGGCCAACGCCATCCACTCGATGGAGCACGGCGCGGTCTGGATCACCTACCAGCCCGACCTGCCGGCCGACCAGATCGCGGCCATCCAGGACGCGGTGCGCGGCCAGAACTTCCTGGTGGTCAGCCCCTACCCGCAGCAGCGCAGCCCCATCGTGCTGACGGCGTGGGAAGTGCAGTTGGAGCTTGATAGTGTGGACGACAGCCGTTTCGAGGAGTTCATCGGCCGCTACCGCCTCGGCCCCAACACCCCGGAGCGCGGCGCGGCCTGCACCAACGGCATTGGCGACCCCATCGGCTAAGAAAGGAATCCACAGATTACACAGATTTCACAGATTTACTTGTCATAATCTGTGAAATCTGTGTAATCTGTGGATTCTTCTTACTCTTCCACGGCGATTAGTTCCGTCACAATCGCCCCCGAATCCAACATCCCCTCCATCTCCTGGCGCACCATGCCGACGCCTTCGACGTACCACGTGGTGAAGTTCATTGCCACGTCGGTAGCGGGCTGGGTCTGGTCGCCCAGGGTCATGACGATGCCGATCGTGCCGGTCGTCTCCACGCGCACCGCGTCGGGATAGTCGCCGGCCGGGACGCTGACCGCCTCGACGGCCGTGACCGTGTTCACCAGATCAATCGTCTCCGTCATCGTCATCGCCCCCGCGCCGGTGTCGGGTAGCGTGGCGTTAACGACGTAGTGGGTCGTCCACTCGCCGCCGGGCTGCATCTGGTCGGCCGGCGGCACGCTGACGCCCTCGGCCTCGACGTACTCGATGGTCATGCCCTCCACGCCGCCCGGCAACTGCGTGAACTCCGGCGAGAGCAGCCCCTCGCCGCTACACGTCCACGACTGCACCAGCGCGTCGCCCTCGCCCAGATCCATCGTCACCGTGAACGAACTATCGGTCACATCGCTGAAGGTCTGGGTGTACTCGCTCGCGCCCAGGTCAGGCACGGTGTTGCCATAGCGCAAGCTGCGCCCCTCGACCACGGGGAAGAACTCGTTGGCGCAATCCCCTTCGGGCAGGTTGCCGGCCGAAGCCGTTTCGGCCGTTGGCTCGGCCGCTTCGGTCGGCGCTTCGGTCGGGACAGCTTCGGTGGGCGGAACCTCAGTGGGTGGGGCTTCGGTGGCGGGCGCGTCGGTTGGGGCCGCTTCGGCCGGTTCGGTGGCCGCCAGCGTGGGCGCAACCACTTCGGTGCCCTCACCGGTCGTTTCGGTCCCATTGCCGCCACAGGCGGCCAGCGCCAGCAGCAAGCAGATCAGGAAGGACAAGATAAAGCGCCGCGACGTGGCGCGGCGCTCGAACGGGGTGAAAAGGGTATTCCAAGTCATGGGCGGCATTGTACGAACCGCGCTGCCCCGGTGCAACCCATACCTTGTAGCGCGGGTTGGTAACCCGCATCTGCGGCTTATCCGGAACGCGGGATGCCATCCCGCGCTACAACCGCGTTACCGCTGTTCGACGTTAGACCCGCCCGACTCCTCGATGTCCCCCAGCGCCGGCTGGCCGAGGTAGTGGATGTTCGACGCGCCGGAGGCGTCGGCGTCCAGGCGGCCGGTGGTGTTGACGGTCACATTGCTGGCGCCGCTGGCGGTGGCGTTGGCGCTGGTGGTGGGGAACGCTTCCAGATCGATGGTGCTGGCGCCGGAAGCATTGGCCGCCAGCGTGCCGCCCTGGCCG
>NZ_JAYRVJ010000648.1:0-2683 GCF_041918635.1 Promineifilum sp. (SeqCode) | reverse complement strand
ATGCGCCCTTGCAGCGGATCCATGTTGCCGCCGGTGACCTGCGCCCCATAATCGCGGAAGACGACCCCGCACAGGATATGCATGGCCGTATGGGTGCGCATGAGCTGGTAGCGGCGCGTCCAATCCAGCGTCCCGGCTACGCGCGTTCCCACCGGCGGCGGCTCGCCCTCGATGAAGTGGACGGGCCGGCCGCCGGCCTTCTTGACCGCCGTGACGGGCCAGACCCGGCCGCCGGCCTCCAGCGTGCCCACATCGCACGGCTGGCCGCCGCCGCCAGGGTAGAAGGCCGTCCGGTCGAGGGCTACGCCGCCCTCGACGTGTTCGGTCACGGTGGCCTCGAATGTCTTTACGTAGGAGTCCGTCTCGTATAGTAGTTCGGTCATAAGAATATCATCCGCAGATGGCGCAGATTCTTCCTGCTACCTGCCACCTGCCGTCTCGCGGGATGCCATCCCGCGCTACAAAAGAAAAAACGCCTTCATCCCTAATGGGACGAAGGCGCATGGTCTTCGCGGTACCACCCATCTTCCGGGCCAGCAGGCCCGGCGACTCGGCCGACCACCATCATGGTCGCGGTTCCGCTAACGGGGAACCACCCCGGCCAGGTCTACTTGGCTTGCGCCGTTCGGCTGGCGACTCCCGAGGGATGTTCGGCCGGTCGTCTGTGTCTGACTTGCACCTGATTCAGACTCGCTGGACAGCGCGGCTCCGGCTTACTCGTCTCGATCCGCGTCGCTATTTGTTCGATTATTCCGGATTATGCCAGAAGTCTCACTCGCTGTCAACGCCGCTAAACCTCGACCGGGTTCTGTTGCGTGAACCCATTGGCCGCGAGGTGGGCCGTCACCAGGTGAAACGGGATGCCCTCGTTCCACGTGGGAACCCATTGCGGGTCGCCGCTGTGGTGCAGGGCGACCAACTCCCAGTTCTGATTGAAGCAGGGCGAGCCGGAGGAACCTGGCTCCGTGTTCGTCTTGTACCTCACGCGTGTCTGATTGCCATTGACTTTAATGACGGATTCCGTATCGAGGGCCAGTTTCATCGGCCGCTTGCTGGGGTGTTGCACGATGAACAGCGGCGACGCGGGCGTGAAATCGTGAGCCGTGGTTGACATCGTTACCCACTTGCGCGCCGGTGTGTTCTCGTCGAGGGTGATGCCACGGATAGGCTCGTTGCCCGGTTCGCCGTCGAGCAGCAGCAGGGCGTAATCGAGATTATCCGGGTTGGGCTGTTGGCCGCCG
Organism: Promineifilum sp. (SeqCode); assembly: GCF_041918635.1. NCBI lineage: Bacteria > Bacillati > Chloroflexota > Ardenticatenia > Promineifilales (SeqCode) > Promineifilaceae (SeqCode) > Promineifilum (SeqCode) > Promineifilum sp. (SeqCode). The sequence goes on along the minus strand of NZ_JAYRVJ010000648.1, from coordinate 1,442 downwards.
TCCTGAAGGTCGGCCGGATCGTACTTGCTGTGATGCAGCAGTTCCTTCACGTCGATCACCGTGCCCTGGTTGACGGCCGTACCATCCTCGCGCACCTTGAAGTCAAAGCGGCACTGGTAGTCGGTCACGGCGCGCCCGTCCCTGACCACGCTCTCGATGACGTGGTAGTTGGTCAGCACCTTATCGGCGTCCACCAGAAAGCCGGTTCCCTGGCCGTCCCCCAGCAAATCCACGCGACACACCTGGCCCTCGATCTCGCCGATGCGGCTGCGGAACTTGGCGATGTCGAACAGCGTGTTGGAGGCGCGGATGATGCTCTCCAATTCGGCCTTGCCCGGCAGGCCGCGCGGCCCCACGCCGACGATCTGGGCGTACTCGACAAAGACCGGCTCGTTCGGGCGCTCCTCCCGCGCCGCCTCCACCAGTTTGAAGACCCAGCCGGCGCGGTTGGCGGCGCCGATCACGTCGAATACCAGCGCCGTATAATCGTCGGCCAGGGTAATGTCCGCACGATCGACATCGATCCGCTGCTTGAGCATCATGTCGAACTGCTTCGGTGTGAGGCGTGCACGGATCGCCTGGCCCAGCAACCTAAACTGCGGGCCTTTCAGTTCAAGCGTGATTGTGTTTGACATAACATACCCTCCTAGTAGGTGATGTGCGATGCCTGGGCCGCTCTAAAATGGATACAACTTCCCGATGTATGCCTTGTCCGTATCGGACAGCACCCGGTTCCAACCCACAGAAAACTCGCCGCCGGTGAGCTCCGCCGGCACAGGGTACATCATGATCGAAGTGGGGTCGAATTGGGATGAACGGGTGAACCAGCGCGAGTACTTCTTGAAGACCTGGAAGTCTACATCCTCCCTCGTCCAGCCCTGCCGGCCATAGTATTCGTACGCCTTTTCGCGATCCCAGGGAATCCCATTGCGCGGGTGCTGGTGCTCGTGGTAGCAGCCCAGAGCGTGGCCGAACTCATGCAGGACGACGCGCGAGTACTCCTCCTCCTCGCTATCGGCGGTGAGCCAGCCGTAATTCATTGTCGGCATGATCGGATCGGTGAACAACAACGCTTGCGTGCCCAGATAGGACCAGGAGCCGTCGCCCTCGATAAACGCGATGCGAATGGCCGCCGGGCCTTCGGCCACAAAGTCGAACTTGATGTTGGCGAACTGCTCCCACTGGTGAGCGTACTGCTCCACTTTGGCCTGCACCACCGGATCGCCCTCCAGGAAGCGCACCGTCAGTATGGAACCTGGCCGCCAGAGGTAGCGCCAGTCGCTCGCCAGTTCAAAGGGCGCGGCCGGGCGCGGCGCGTTCTTGGGGTTCTCGGCCAAGGCGATCTCTTTGGCCTTTTCCTCTAGTTCGGGCGGGAGAACCTTGTCAATACAGGCTTTGATCGGCGTGCTATCGGACATCGTGATACCTCCTGACTGTCTATT
>NZ_JAYRVJ010000647.1:0-1659 GCF_041918635.1 Promineifilum sp. (SeqCode) | reverse complement strand
CGCCTGCAGCGCCCCCAATTCGGCGTCGCGGCCGATCATGCGCGTCTCGACTCCCTCGACGCCGCGCGTCCCCAACCGGAAGGCGCGCGGTTTGGCCGCCAGCACCCGGTAGACGACGACGCGCTCGGCCACCCCCTTCACGGCCAGCGGCTCGCGCGACTCCACGTCGAAGACGCCGCGCACGTGGCGGTAGGCGGCGTGGGAGATGAGGATGCCGCCGGCCGGCGCGGCGGACTCGATGCGGCTGGCCAGGTTGACTGTCTCGCCGATGACGGTCTGTTCAGCCGTGTCGCCGACGCGGTCGACGATGACCAGACCGGTGTGGAGGCCGACGCGCAACGCCAGCGGCGCGCCGAACAGCTGGCAGCAGCGGTCAACGTCGGCCTGCATCGCCAGCGCGGCGCGCACGGCCCGCTCGGCGTCGTCCTCGCCGGCCGCGTCCAGCCCCCAGACGGCCATGACCGCGTCGCCGATGTGCTTGTCGATGCGCCCGCCGTGGGCCAGGATGGCGGCGTCGACGCGCGCCCACAGGTCGTTGACGACCTGGGCGACGATCTCCGGGTCGCGCATCTCGGCCAGCGCGGTGAAGCCCACCACGTCGGCGAAGAGGACGGTGGCCTGTTTGCGGCGCGGCTCGGGGCGGGCCAGCGCGGCCAGCCGCCCGCGCATGGCGGCCAGGGCAGGCTCGACCACGGCGTTGCCCAGAAGCGGCCGTTGCGCCTCCAGGGCGGCCATGGCGGCGCGTAGTTGGGTTGGCTCGTCGGTGGATGGCGTCTCGGTCATAGTCCTCTCTGGAGAGTCATCCGCGAATTGTACTCCATACAGAGCAATCGCATACCGTGTAGCGCAGCCTGTCAGGCTGCCTCTTCCCTGTAGCACAGCCTGTCTCGGCTGTCGCAGCCGCGGCTGCCTTTTCGCGCATGGAGGCCGCGCCGTCACAGCCTGACAGGCTGTGCTACCGTGTATGCGATTGCTCTACCCCTACCGGTGAAAAGCGTGCCATGTGGGGCGAATTCCTGCATAATAGCTGCGCCTTCTCTGAATGGAGCGATGAACAGTCTACATAGAACAAGGAGTCGAACCCATGAAAACACAAAGAACTCACTCGATAGCGGCGCTGCTCGTCTTGCTGACAGCGGCGCTCCTCCTGGCGGCGTGCGGCGCGGCTGAGCAACAGGCGGCCGTTGGTACGGTTGCCCAATCCACCCAGCCCACCATCATCAGCGGCGTGGTGACTTACCTGGATCGCTCGGCGCTGCCCCCCAATGCCGTCATCACCGTGGACGTGCAGCGGCTAGGCGCGGACGGCGCGCCGGAAGCGGTCATCGCCACCCAGACGATCAACAGCGAGGGGCAGCAGCAGCCCTTCGCCTTCGAAGTGCCCTTCGACGGGACACAGATCGATGCCACGCGCACCTACGTGGTCACGGCCCGCATCGACGTGGACGGCGTGACGACCTATGCCTCCCAGACGGGCATACCGGTCATCACCGGCGGCGCGCCTCTGAGCGGCCTGGAGGTCATGGTCTTCCCCGCCACGGGTGGGGCGACCGGCGGCGAGCTGACCGGCACGCTGACGGGCACGGTGGCCTATCTGGAGCGTATCGCCCTCGACCCGGCGGCGGTGATCGAGGTGGAGTTGCAGGACGCCACCGGCGG
>NZ_JAYRVJ010000646.1:0-6134 GCF_041918635.1 Promineifilum sp. (SeqCode) | reverse complement strand
GCCGACGCCGTCCGCGCCGCCGAGGCGAGCCTCGATCTAAGCAAGACGCTCGTCATCGTCGCCACCAAGTCGGGCGGAACCGTGGAAACGCTGTCCGGCTTCAAGTACTTCTACAACCGCCTTCTCGAACAGGTAGGGCCGGACAAGGTCGGCCAGCACTTCATCGGCATCACCGATCCGGGCAGCCAGATTGCCGACATGGCCGCGCAGCACCACTTCCGCGACCTGTTTATCAACGACCCGAACATCGGCGGCCGGTATTCGGCGCTATCCTACTTCGGTCTGGTTCCGGCGGCGCTGGTGGGGGTCAACGTAGACGAATTGCTGGAGCGGGCCTCGGTCGCCGCGGCCAACACCCGGCTCTGCGCCTGCGACGTCATCGCCGACAACCACGCTGCTGTGCTGGGTGCGGCGCTGGGCAAGCTGGCTCTGGCCGGTCGAGACAAAGTGACCTTCATCACCCCCGACGCCCTGGCCAGCTTTGGCGATTGGGCGGAGCAACTCATCGCCGAGAGCATGGGCAAGGAGGGCAAAGGCATCTTGCCGGTGGTCGGCGAGCCGCTGGCCCCGGCCGAAACCTACGGCGCGGATCGGCTGTTCGTCCACCTCCGGCTGGAGGGCGACCGCAGCCGGGACGCGATTGTGGCCGCCCTGGTCGAGGCCGGGCAGCCGGTGATCACGTTACGCCTCAAAGACCTGTACGACATCGGCGGCCAGTTCCTGCTGTGGGAGATGGCGACGGCCATCGCCGGCCACTTCCTGCAGATCAACCCCTTCGACCAACCCAACGTGGAGGCGGCCAAAATCAAGGCGCGGGAGATCGTGGCCGAGTATACCAAGAAGGGCAGCCTGCCGGCGGGCGAGTTCGCGCCGCTGGAGCCGGGAGCGCTGAGTGCGTTCCTGGCCGCGGCCAAGCCGGGCGACTACGTGGCGCTCCAAGCCTATGTGCACACCACGCCACAGACAGACACCGCGCTCCAGGCGTTGCGCCAGGCTATCCATCTGCGCACCGGCCTGGCAACAACCGCCGGCTATGGGCCGCGTTTCCTGCACTCCACCGGCCAGCTACACAAGGGGGATCGGGGCAATGGACTCTTCATCCAGTTCGTGTCCGACGCGCATCAGGATGTGCCCATCCCCGATGAGGCGGGCGCGGCGGCCTCGGCCATGAGCTTCAACGTGCTAAAGCAGGCCCAGGCGCTCGGCGACGCCCGCGCCCTGCGCGACGCCCACCGCCGGGTGCTGGCCTTCGACGTGGGCCAAGACCCCGCCGGGGTCATCACCCGCCTCGCCGCGGAACTGTAATCTCACGCAAAGATAGGGGTTAGGGGATAGAGAAGAGCGCTCTTCCCTATCCCTAGTCCCTAGAACCTAGCCCCTATAGTGTTGGCTGCGTTTGTTGCGCCCACTGCATGGTGTAGAGGTTATAGTACCGCCCGCGGCGGGCCAGCAGTTCGGCATGCGTGCCCTGCTCGACGATACGGCCGTGGTCGAGCACAATGATCTGATCCGCGTTGACGATGGTGCTCAACCGGTGGGCGATGACGAAGCTGGTGCGTCCTTGCATCAGCCGATCCAGCGCCACCTGGATGATCCGCTCTGTGGCCGTGTCCACGCTACTCGTCGCCTCATCCAGGATCAGGATGCGCGGGTCGGCCAGCAAGGCGCGGGCGAAGGAGACCAACTGCCGCTGGCCGACGCTCAGGTTGCTGCCGTTCTCCCCCACCTCCGAGTCGTAGCCGTCGGGTAGACGGATGATGAAGTCGTGCGCGCCGACGGCCTGAGCGGCGTCGCGCACCTCCTCGTCGGTCGCGTCCAGCCGGCCGTAGCGAATGTTGTCAGCGATAGTCCCAGTGAATAAGAAGGTGTCCTGCAAAACGATGCCCAACTGCTGCCGCAAGCTGTCACTCGTCACGTCGCGCACATCGTGGCCGTCGATGAGCAGCGCGCCGTCGGTCACGTCATAGAACCGCGCCAGCAGCCGGATAATGGTACTCTTGCCCGCGCCCGTCTCGCCCACCAGGGCGATGCGTTCGCCGGGCTTGGCGTATAGATCGATGTCGTGCAGCACATCCTTGCTCCCCTCGCGGTAGGCAAAGGAGACCTTGTCAAAGACAACCTCGCCGCGCACGGGCGGCAGCGGCTTCGCGTCGGGCGCATCCACCAGATCAGGCTCCAGATCGAGCAGTTCGAAGATGCGCTCCGAGGCGGCCATCGTGGCCTGGAAGGTGTTGTACCGCTGCGCCAGTTCGCGGATGGGGTCGAAGAAGCGCTCGACGTAGAGGACAAAGGCCACTAGCGTGCCGGCCGTCAGCGCGTCGCCCAGCACCAGCCAGCCGCCGACGCCAACGACGAGCGCCGTCGCCAGCGAACCGATGAAGTCCACACCGGGGAAAAAGAGCGCCGCCAGCCGCGTGGCCTCGACGTTGGCGTCGAAGAAGGAGCGGTTCAGGTCGTCGAAGTGCTGGAAGTTGCGCGCCTCGCGGGTGAAGCTCTTGGTGACGCGGATGCCGGAGATGGACTCGTTCAGGTAGCCGTTGATGAGCGCCAGCCGTTGCCGCGTGGCTCGATACGCCTGCCGCACCCGCTGCCGCCAGTAGTTGGTCAGGATGAACATCAACGGCGTGACGGCGAAGGCCACCAGCGCCAGTTGCCAGTTGAGCAGCAACATGGCGAGAACGATGCCGCCCAGGTTGAAGACGGAGCGGAACAGGCCGGTGATCGACCAGGTGACGAAGTCCTGCAACACGCCGACGTCGCCGATGAGCCGGCTCATCAGGCGGCCGACGCTGTAGTTGCTGTAGAAGTTGAGCGTTAGCCGGTGGAGGTGACGGAACAACTCGCTGCGCATGTTGGCCACGACCTTCGTGCCGACGTAGGCCATGATGTGGACGCGCCCCCGGTTGGTCACCCACTCGATGATCGTCGTCACCAGGAAGACCAGCGTCCAGAAGCGCAACTGCTCCCACGATCCCGCCCGGATGCCATCGTCAATGGCGAAGCCGATGATCGCGGGGCCGGCCACGCTGAGCAGGGAGCTGATCGTCATGAGCACGACGGCGAAAACCAGCCGGGCCTTATAGGGAACCAAGTAAGTACCCAGCCGGCGGACCAGACGGCCGTCATACGCCTTCCCCAGCAATTCATCATCGTCACCGCGCAGCAGTTGCCGGATGCGCGCCTCGCGGGCTTCGCGCGCCGCCTGCTCATCAAGGGACTCAAGCACAGGTTGAAGGGTAGGAGCTTGCCCGTTGGCCCGTGGGTCTTGTTGTGGTTTGTTCAGGGCCATCGCTCTACGCCTCCCTCACTTCTTCGCCATCAACGATTGGCGCATGGTTCTTCGCTCCCTTGCTCCCCTGCCCCCCTGCTCCCCCGCTCTCTTGCAAGGCGACAAACTCTTCCTGATCCTTAAGTTGCAGATCGTAGATTTGCCGGTACAGCCCTGTCTGCGACAGCAGGAAGTCGTGCGTGCCGCGCTCGACAATGCGGCCGTCCTGCAAGACGAGGATGCAGTCGGCGTGCTTCAGCGTCAGCAAGCGCTGGGCGATGATGAACGTCGTCCGCCCCTTCATCAGTTCGGCCAGCGCCTCCTGGATGAGGTGCTCCGTCTCAGTATCCACACTGCTGGTGGAGTCGTCGAGGATAAGGATGCGCGGGTCGGCCAACAGGGCGCGGGCGATGGCGATGCGCTGCTTCTGGCCGCCGCTCAGCGTCACGCCGCGTTCGCCGACGCGCGTCTCGTATCCATCCTGTAATTCGAGGATGAACTCGTGCGCGTGGGCCGCCTCGGCGGCGGCGACCACGTCTTCCCGGTCGGCTCCCGGCCGGCCGTAGGCGATGTTCTCGGCCACCGTCTGGGTGAACAGGAACGGCTCTTGCAAGACCATACCGATGTGGCTGCGCAGGCTCTTGAGTTGCAGGTCGCGCACGTCGTAATCATCCACCAGCACCCGGCCGCTGCTGACGTCGTAAAAGCGCGGGATTAAGTTGGTGATCGTCGATTTGCCCGAACCCGTCGGGCCGATGAGGGCGATCCGCTCGCCGGGGCGGGCGCGGAAGTCGATGTCGGCCAGCACGTGCAATCGGTCGCGATAGGCGAAAGAGACATGCTCGAACTTCACGTCGCCGCGCGCCTCGGGTAGGGCAATGGCGTCCTGCCGATCCACCACCTCGGCTGGCAAGTCCATGATTTCGAAGACGCGCGAGGCGCTGGCCCCGGCTGTCGCCGCCAGATTGACCAGAAAGCCGAGACGCTGGATGGGCGTGTTGAGCATCAGGATGTAGGAAATGAGCGCGAAGAGCGAACCGACCGTGATCCGCCCTTCCAGCGCCGCCGGCCCGCCGAACCACAGCAGGAAGAAGACGCTCATCATGATCAGGAAGGTCATGAAGGGCCAGTTGTTGGCCCACTTCTTGATCACCCCCTCGCGGCGGGTGAACCACTCGTCGTTCTCGCGGTCAAATTTGTCCAATTCGTGCGGTTCACGGGCGAACGCCTTAACGACGCGGATGCCGCTCAGGCTCTCCTGCATGACGGTGGACAGCACGCCCATCTGCTCCTGGATGCGCTTGAACATCGGCTCCACAGTCAGCCCGAAGTGGACGGTCGTGATGAGCAGGATGGGCAGCGGGATAAGCCCCAGCAGCGCCAGCGGCACGGACTCGATCATCATGGCGGCGATGACGCCGATGACCAGCAGGATGGTCGCCAGCAAGTCCATCAGGCCGATGCCGGCAAAACGCTCCGCTTCACCGATGTCGCTGGTGGCGCGGCTCATCAGGTCGCCGGTGTGGCTCTGGTCGTGAAAAGCAAACGGCTGATACTGGACGGCGTTGTAGAAATCGTTGCGCAGGTCATAGGCTACGCGGTGGGTCAGCCACTCGCCGTAGTAGCGTTGGCCAAAGCCCAGCAGGCCGCGCACCAGCGCGATCACCAGAATGATGCCGCCGGCCGCGAAAAGCGTCGAAGCTTGACCCTCCGACAGGCCATAGTCAATGGCCCAGGCGATGATTTTGGGCACGATTAAGTTCAGCCCTGTTCCCAGCAGCATGCCGCCGTAGGCCACGCCCACGTAGCGCCGGTAGGGTCGTAGATAGCCCAGCAATCGCCAGGCCGCGCCGCGCGTGTGGCCCGCGGCGCTCGCATTCTCTTCGGTCACGTATTCACCCCCTCTTAGTTTAGGAAATTTGAGTGATGGACCTGCCCGCAGGAGGAGCGGGCGCGGCCGGTTCGGCCGGTGGTGATCTCAATGAACTGTCCCGGTATTATAGCACACAATTGCCCCGGAATTAGGCATTTATCTAACGAGTTAGCGACGATTCGTCGGCGGTTCGTAGTCAGGCAATTCATTGCCGTTCTTCCTGCCACAACGAACAACGGCAATGAATTGCCTGACTACGAACGAACATGGCCTGCTTGCCGGGTCGCCGCAATCTGATACAATGACCTCGGTTTGTGACGATTTACACAACTGGAGGCAAGCCGCGCATGTTGCTAAAACGACTCATCCTGGCCGCCATCTCCATCGGCGTGGGGTTTGGCCTGACCGTGTTGATCACCCTGCTCATCGGCACCACGCCCGCGGAGTATGGGGCTATCTACATGATCTTCACCACCCTGGCCCTGGCCGTGGCCCTGGGTATCTGGCTCGACAAGTTTATGGGCACAAACATCCTGCCCCGCTAAGCAATTATGGGTTATGAATTATGAATGATGAGCCGGAGCCGTTCTGGTCAGGCTTCATAATTCCTAGCCGATAATCCGTAATTGCTCAGGAGCTCCCTCCCTCTTTACACTTCTATCCACGAGCCTCTCTTGTAACAGGATGAGGCTTTTTTGTTTCCCACTTGATAGGAAGGATTTGACATGACCGCAGCGATCATTGATGGAAAGGCTATTGCGGAGAAGATGCGCCAGCAGGTGCGCGAGGCCGTCGTGCGCATGCAAGAGGAGCACGGCTATACGCCGGGGCTGGCGACCGTCCTGGTCGGCGAGAACCCGGCATCCGCCACCTACGTCCGCAGCAAGCGCAAGACCTGCGAGGAGTTGGGCATCCGCTCCATCGGTCACGAACTACCGGCCGACGCCAGCCAACAGCAGGTCGAAGAACTGGTGGCCGAGTTGAACGCCGATC
>NZ_JAYRVJ010000645.1:0-8988 GCF_041918635.1 Promineifilum sp. (SeqCode) | reverse complement strand
TCATGCCTGGCCCTCGCTGCCGAACAGCCGGAAGTAGTGCTGCGCCATGGCGATCACGTCGTCGCGCACGGCGCTGATGAGCTTGATGGGGTTGTATTCGTGCGGCTTGGCCGTCAGGTAGTTGCCGAAGCCGTCGGCATAGGTCTTCTTCAGGTCAGTGGAGATGTTGACCTTGGCCGCGCCCAGGGCGATCAGCCGGTGGAAGACATCGTCAGTCAGGCCGCTGCCGCCGTGCAAGACCATCGGCATGGCCGTCGCCGCCACCAGCCGTTCCATGTGGTCGAAGCGAATGACGGGCGTGGCCTTGTAGAAGCCGTGGGCCGTGCCGATGGCCGGCGCGTAGCAGTAGATACCCGTCTCGCGAATGAACTCGATGTCCTTCTCGAAGGGGATGGCCGCCCCCTCCTCCTCGCTGCCCACGTCGTCCTCGACGCCGCCCACGGCCACCACCTCGCCCTCGACGCTGGCCCCATACTGGTTGGCGAACTGCACGATGTCGCGGGTGATGGCGAAGTTCTCGTCGTAGCTCAGGGCCGAGCCATCGAAGAGGACGGAGTTCCAGCCGGCCTCGATGCACGCCTTGGCGAAGGCGGGGTCGGGGCAGTGGTCGAGGTGCAGGGTGACGGGCACGCTGGCCCGGCCGGCCATGTGGGCGAACACGTCCTTGACCACGGGAATGCCCCAGTATTTGACGGTCTTGACGGAAATCTGAATGATGAGGGGGGAGCGGGAACGCTCGGCCGCCTGGATCAGGGCGTCGGTGGTGAGGTCGTCGATCGCGTTGAACGCGGGCACGCCATAACGCCGGTGAAAGGCCGGATCCATGATCTCCGGCAAGGACACGACGGTCATCCCAAGAACTCCTCTCGCCTGAGACCGTCGCGCCGGGGGAATCGGGGGCAGTTCAGGCGAACTAACGGGTGAGTGTGTTGGTGGACGAATAGCGGTCGCCGCGGTTGTGACAGATGGCGAATTCCAGCGGCGTGCCGTCTTCGCTGTAGACGGTGCGCAGTTTGTAGAGGATGGGCGCTCCTTCTTCGACGCCCAACAACTGCGCCATCTCCTCTTCAGCCAGGCGCGCCTCAACCCGTTGCACGGCGCGCTTGACCGAGAAGCCGTGATCGCTCAGGCACTCCCACAACTGCCGGGTGCTCAGGTCGGCCTCCAGCAAGTCGGGGAATAGCCGGTAGGGTACGTGTTCGTCGTGCACGCTCAGGGGTTCGCCGTCGGCCAGACGGAGCGTGCGCACCCAGATGATCGGCTCATTCTCGCGCAGGCCGAGGGCGCGGGCCACCATCAGCTTGGCCCCGATGACTTCGCGCGACAGCACCTCCATCTTCGGTTCGAACCCTTCGGCCAGGGCAGCATCGAAGTAGCTGACCAGGCGATTGTGGTCGCGTTCGATATGGCGGTGGGCGACGAACGTGCCCACGCCGCGCCGGCGATAGAGGACGCCTTCGTCGATCAGGTCGAGGATGCCGCGACGGATGGTCATGCGGCTGGCGCCCAGCAGGACTGCCAACTCCTCTTCAGGGAGCAGTTTCTCGCCGGGCTTCAGGACGCCGCTGGCGATCTCTTCGCGAATGGTCTCGCGAATCTGGGCGTAGAGGGCCGCTCCCTCGGCGGACGTAGATGTCATGGCGAGCGGGTGCGGTTATGTCTATACAACTCAGGGAGAATGTATATTCAGGCAGCCGGAGTTGTCTATACAACTCATTCTAATGAGCCGGTGAGGGTTTGTCAAGTCCAGACCTGTCAGGTCTTAGCGCTGCGCCGCAACCCGGCCCCTACCAGCCCCACCCCCACCCCGGCCAGCAGCCCCGCCCCGGCCCACAGCGGCAATTGTCCCCACACCCAGGCGATCTGCGCCGCCGAATACTCCGGGCCGTGGGCGTGCAGGCCGGTCTTGAGGGCCATCAGGAACAGCGTCAGCAGGGGAAGGCCCGCGCCAAAGGCCAGCCCGGCGGCGGCGGACAGCCCCACGCGGCGCGCTCCGCGCCACGCCCCGCCATTCACCCGTTCGAGCAATCGCCGCGACAGCACGCGCCACAGGGCCAGCGCCAGCAGCGCCGCGGCCAGCAGCAGGTCGCGGATGGGCGCGCCCTCCAGCGCCAGCCAGACGGCGGCGTAGAGGCCGGTCAGGGCGACGGCCAGCCGCCAGGCGCGGGCATGGTTGATGGACTTGTCCATAGTAGCTAGAATGTGCCGCACGTGTAGGCCTGAAAGGTGGGGGCATTGCGCCAACGCCCCCACCTGTCAGGTCTGCTAACCAGATAAGGAGAACCCATGACAACCGATCCTATCAAAGAAGCGCTGCACCGTCTGCCCTATGGTTTCTACAGCATCACGTCGCGCCACGGCGACGAGGTCAACGCCATGGTCGGCAACTGGCTGACGCAGGTGTCGTTCACGCCGCGATTGATCATGTTCGCGCTGGCGAAGAAGGCGTATACCCACGGCGTCGTGGAGGCGGGCGGGGTGTTTGCCGTCAACTTCTTCAACCGCGGCGACCAGGAGAGCATGATGCCCTTCACCAAGGCGCGCGCCCGGCGGCCGGACAAGATGGACACCGCCCAGTGGACGCCCGGGCCGGAGACGGGCTGCCCCATCCTGGCGGGCGCGGCGGCCTACGTGGAGTGCCGCGTCCACCAGCTGGTGGACGTGGGCGGCGACCACGATCTGCTGGTGGGCGAAGTCGTCGGCGCGGGCATCCTGAAGCCGGGCGGCGAGGGGACGACGTTGATGTTGCGGGATGTGGGGTTTAGTTATGCGGGATAGGAGGCGGGGGAGCGGGGGTGCGTCAGAGTGCGCACCGCGTTCACCCGCGGTCGTCCGCATTTGAGGATGCGGACTCTGAATCTCCCCCGCTCCCCCGCCCCCCTGCCCCCCCGCGCTTCGATCAAGGCGCGGCGGGTGTGACAGAAGGCGTCGGCAGCAAGTAATACCCCTTGGGAACCTGCTGCTGATAGGGCGCGGCGGGGGGCGGGGTCTGGTCGGTGAAGACGATGTCGGTGAAGCCCAGACCGCCCAGGAAGTTGCGCATGTAGCCCTGGGCGTTGGCGTTGGCCCGGTCGAGGATGTCGCTGCCGGCGGCGGCCTCGCGGATGGACGCCTCGGCCGCCTGGCGCACCTGGGTCTCCAGGGCCGGGTCGGCGCTGGTCAGCAGCCCCTTGTCCCGATCGGCCACGTAGGAACGCTCGTTGTCTAGGGCGGGGATGTCCTCGAAGATGGCCGCCGGCGGCAGGTGCACCATCACCGTGTCGGGATCGACCACGACCAAATCTTGGGCGGTCATCTGGCTGAAGTCCACCCCGGCGTAGACCTTGCCGTAGGCGACGAAGATGAGCTGTTCGCCCAGCAGCGCGCCCAGCAGGCCATCGGGCGTTGAGTCGGCGGTGACGATCTTCTCCATCTCGTAGGAGGCCGTCTCCAGCCGGGACAGGTCGTTGATCTGACGCACGACGGTCACGGGGTCGGGCAGGATGACCGGCGTAGCCGGCACGAACAGCTGCCGGACGCGGTCGCCGATAGGTTCGGCGACGGCTGCCGCGCCGTCGTTGACGGTGTTCACCAGCCGGGCCACGGCGAAGGCCAGGAAGCACAGCATGACCACAAAGGCGGCGACGAGGCCGTAGATGACCAGCCGCGCCCGCGAGCGAGGCTTGGCGGCTTCGGCCTTCTCTTCTTCCACTTGTTCTACCGGTTCTAGCTCAGTCATCTCTCCAACTTTATCCCGCGCAGTGATGCGATAACACGATGAAGCCACTCATATGATAATCGGTGTGCATATGCATAACCTTAACCTAATACGCCATTTGGGGTATTTCGATGCGCGGCGGGGGATTTGCTCACCCGGCGCTAAAGAGCCAGGCGCGACGCGCCGCGGATGTCGCCCCCCAATTTGCCACGCTTCCTTTCGTTTACGCTATACTATCCGTATGGATCGCCTACTCACCACCATCCCGGCCCACTACGATGGCACCACCATCCAGCTGGACGTGCCCGTTGCGCTGGAGCCTAACGCGCGGCTCCTGGTGACCATCCTCGACCCCGCCGAAGCCGCACCGGACCTGGTCTATGCCATCATGTCCGCCTCGTCCGCCTCCCTGGCCCGCATTTGGGACAACGACGAAGATGCCGTCTATGACACCTATTGAGCCAGGCGACGTACTGCTCGTACCGTTTCCCTACACTGACCAATCGGCCACTAAGCAACGCCCGGCCGTGGTGCTCAGCAGCAAAGCTTACAACCTGGCCCACGCCGATCTCATTCTCGCGCCGATTACCGGGCGCTTTGGCGGCGAGGACGAGGTGCGGCTGATTGCCTGGCAAAAAGCGGGGCTTGCTAGACCCAGCGCCGTCAAGCCGCTGCTCGCCTCCTTTGAAGCTTCCCTTATCCGGCGTAAGCTGGGCCGGTTGGAGCCGAGAGACTTGGCGGCGGTTCGCTCCCTGTTTGTTCGTGTGCTTGGCCTGTCTCGCGCCCGCTCGCCTCGCGCTTCGTAGTGTCAAGAACCGACCGCGCTGCATGACCGGGCAGTGGCCCTGGTCGCCCCGATGGAACTCACTTGCCGCGGCCGGTGAATCGCGGACAATTGCGCGCATGGTCGTCGCCACGTGCGTCATCACCCTGGAATTGGCCGGCGTGCACTCGCTGAAGGAAAAGCGCAGTATCCTCAAGTCCATCCTGGCCCGCTTGCGGCAGGAGTTCAACCTGTCGGTGGCCGAGGTGGACGGCCACGACGTGTGGGGCATGGGCGTCATCGCCCTGGCGGCGGTGGGCAACGACAAGGGCCACCTGCACGCCCTGCTGGAGCGCTCCGTCGCCTGGCTGGAAGAGCAGCGGCCAGACGCGCCCATCCACGACTATAGCATCGAGTTCCGCTAACCCATGAGCCTGTATCTCATCCTGCTCTGGCTGACCGCCCTCGTCCTGCCTCCGGCGCAGACGGACGGCCTGACGCTGCGCGCCCGCGCCGGCTACGACCGGCTGTACAAGGACGGGGCAGCCGTGCCCGTCGTCGTCAGCGCCCGCAACGACGGCCCACCCCTCGAGGGGGAGATCCGCGTCATCGGCGACGACCTGGGCGGCGAGCCGCTCGTCTACACCGCGCCCATCAGCCTGCCCACGCAGTCGGACAAGCGCGTCACGCTCATCGTCCACCCGCCCTCCTTCGGCGGCAGCTTCGCGGTGCAGCTGGTCAGCGGCGAGACGGTGGTGGCCGAAACGGAAACAGGCTCGCTCAACGTCGTCCCGCGCGACGACCTGTTCTATGGCGTCGTCAGCGCCGACCCCGGCGGGCTGTCCTTCCTGGAGACCGTGCCCGGCGCGCGGCCGGACGCGGCGGTGGCCTTCCTGGAGCTGGCCGACCTGCCGGAGGTGTCGAGCGCCTGGAACGGGCTGGACGTGCTGGTGCTCGACGACGTAGACACCAGCCGCCTGACGGCCGGCCAGTTGGCGGCGCTGCGGGCGTGGATCGAGAACGGCGGGCAGCTGGTGGTAGCCGGCGGGGCGGGCGGGCCGCGGACGGCGGCAGGCGTGGCCGGCCTGCTGCCGGTGGAGGTGGCCGGCGTCTCGTCGGTCGAGGCGCTGCCGGCGCTGGAGGCGGTGGGCGCGGCGGCGGGCGGCGATGCGCCATTCAGTTCGCCCGGCCCCTACGTCGTCACGGAGAGCGCGCTGGCCCGCGGCGAGCTGCTGATCCACCAGGACGGCCTGCCCCTGCTGGCCCACAGCGGCCTGGGCCGGGGCGGCGTCTTCTTCCTGGCGCTCGACCCCAAGGCCCCGCCGCTGGCCGGCTGGGAAGGGGCGGAGGCGGTGTGGGGCCTTATCGCCGCCGCCGCGCCGGGCCGCGCGCCGTGGGGGGTGGACATCCAGGATGGCTACGCGGCGGTGCAGTCGGTCTCGTCCATTCCGGGCTTACGGCTGCCGTCCATCGGGTCGCTGCTGCTGTTCCTGTTTGTCTACACACTGGTCATCGGGCCGGTCAACTTCCTGGTGCTGCGCCGGCTGAAACGGCGCGAGCTGGCCTGGGTAACCATCCCGGCGCTGGTGCTGCTGTTCAGCGCCATCACCTACTTCACCAGCTTCCGCACGCGCGGCGGCAGCCCCATGCTCAACGCCATGTCGATCGCCTACGGCTCGGTCGAGGCGGAGCGGCTGCGAACGCAGACGGTCATCGGCCTCTACTCGCCGCAACGCGCCCGCTATGACCTCTCCCTGCCCTACGACTCGGTCGCCTTCCCGCTGCAAGAAGGCTTCGGCGCGGCCCCGGCCGGCGGCAGCCTGGAGGCCATCGCCCGCGCCGGCGGCATGACACTGGCCGGGGTGCGCACGGACACCAGCGAGATCGCCACCTTCCTGGCCGACGCCCACCTGCCGCGGCCGGCCATCTCGGCCACGGCGGCGCTGTCGGCCGAGGGGGACGCGGTGGCGGTGGAGGTGCGCAACGACACGGGCGCGACGCTGGAGAACGCGGTCATCCTCTACGGCGAGAACCAGTACGCGCTGGGGAACGTAAACGCCGGGGAGACGCGCAGGGCCAGCGTGCGGCTGGTGGGCGTTCCCACCGCCTTCCCTACGGTGCTACCCTATCCACTCGCGGCGACGCCCGACCCGCTCTTCCCGACGCCCATCCCCGTGCCCATCAACCCGCTGGTCTTCGATCCAGCCCCCATCCTGGGCGCGGTGGATTACTTCAACGACCCGGTGGCCTACCCGCGCTGGCAGCTCATCCAGGCGATTTACTACGCGGGCGGGACGGGGGCGGTGCGCGTGCCGCCGGCGACGGAGATGGTCACGCTGGGCGGCTGGCTGGACGGCAGCGCGCAGCCGCTCGACGCCGGCGGCGCGGCGGTGACGCGGACGGGGGCGACGCTGGTGTTGTTGGAGGTTCTGGTGGAAGAGGGCGGGGGAGAAGAAAGCGGGGGTGCGGGGGTGCAGGGGAGCGGGGGAGAGTAGCCCTCTGCTCCCCTGCTCCCCTGCCGGGCAAGAGATAGCGATGCCAGACATGATCAAACTACAGGGCCTCACCAAACGCTACGGCGACCTGACGGCGGTGGCCGACCTCGACCTGAGCATCGGGCCGGGGGAGGTCTTCGGCTTCATCGGCCCCAACGGCGCGGGCAAGACGACGACGATGCGCATCCTGACCACGCTGCTGCGGCCGACGGCCGGCCAGGCGTGGGTCGCCGGCCACGCCGTCACCGGCGACCCGCGCGCCGTCCGCCGCGCCATCGGCTACATGCCCGACTTCTTCGGCGTCTACGAGGACATGAAGGTCTGGGAGTACCTGGACTTCTTCGCCGCCTGCTACGACATCCCGGCGGCGGCGCGGCCGGGGATGATCGATGACTTGCTGGCGCTGGTCGACCTGGCGCACAAGCGGGAGGCGTACGTGGAGACGCTCAGCCGGGGCATGAAGCAGCGGCTCTGTCTGGCGCGCACGCTGACCCACGACCCGCAGGTGCTCATCCTGGACGAGCCGGCCAGCGGGCTGGACCCGCGCGCCCGCATCGAGATGCGCGAGTTGCTGCGCGAGTTGCAGCGCATGGGCAAGACGATCTTCTTCTCGTCCCACATCCTGTCGGAGGTGGCCGACATCTGCACCAGCATCGGCATCATCGAGAACGGCCGGCTGGTGGCGGCGGGCAACGTGGAGACGATGATGCGCCAGTTGCGCGCCCACCGGCTCATCACGGTGCGCTTCGTGCCCGGCGCGGGGGTGGACGTGGCCGCGGCCGGGTTGTGGCTGCGCGGCGAGCCGGAGGTGCTGTCGGTGGCGCTGCCCGACGAGGCGGGGCTGCCGCCGGAGGCGCTGCGGCTGGACTTCAGCGGCGACGACGCGGCGCTGAGCGGGCTGCTGGCGCGGCTGATCGAGAGGGGTCTGCCGGTGGTGGCCTTCAGCGAGGAGAAGGGCGACCTGGAGGACGTGTTTATGCAGGTGACACGAGGGACGTAAGAGGAACACAGAGAGACACTGAGATCGGACACAGAGTTCCACAGAGAAGAGCTTCCCTCCTCCTCAGTGTCTCTCTGTGTCCGCGCTCTGTGTCTCTCTGTGTTCCTCTCGCTCATCCGCAGATTACGCAGATCTTAAGAAAAAAGAGATGGTGGAAACGAGTTCTTCAAAAGGAAACCTGATCGCCCGAACAACGGCCTGGCTGAGCAATCCGGTGGCGGTGAAGGAGCTGCGCGGGCGGATGCGGGGGCGGCGGGCGTTCGCCGTGCTGACGCTCTACCTGGTGGTGCTCAGCGCCGTCATCGCCCTGGTCTATCTGACCTACGTCTCCGGCGCGGCCGGGCCGGGCAGCTCGGCGGCGCGCACAGCCGGCAAGGGGCTGTTCGCCGCCGTGCTGGCTGTACAGGGCTTCCTGGTGCTGTTCATCGGCCCGGCCTTCACCGCCGCGGCCATCAGCGGCGAGCGGGAGCGGCAGACGTTCGACCTGCTGCGGACGACCCTGCTCCCGGCCGGGTCGCTGGTGCTGGGCAAGCTCATCTCCGCCCTCAGCTACGTCTTCCTGCTGGTGCTGGTGTCCATCCCGCTCCAGAGCATCGCCTTTCTGCTGGGCGGGCTGTCGCTGACGGAACTTATCCTGTCGCAGATCGTCATTCTGGTAGCGGCGGTGGCCTACGCGCTCTACGGGCTGTGGTGCTCGGCGGCCATGCGCTCGACGCTGGCGGCGACGGTGGCGACCTTCGCCGGGACGCTGTTCATGACGGGCGGCATCCCCCTGCTGGCGCTGGCGGCGGTGGTGGTGCTGAACCCGCTGTTCGCGCGCGTGTCGATCAGCGGGACGTGGCTGGAGGCGGCGCTGTACTACGTCGCGCTGGCGCTGGCGGCGGTGAATCTGCCGGCGACGCTGGTGGTCAGCGAGTTGCTGCTGTTGCAGGAGGACGCGCTATGGGTGTACGAGCAGAGCCTGGTGACGCGGTCGATCTGGCTGTTCTCGCCGTGGTGGGTGTTCATTCTGCTGCACGCGCTGGCGGCCGTG
>NZ_JAYRVJ010000644.1:0-6257 GCF_041918635.1 Promineifilum sp. (SeqCode) | reverse complement strand
CTGAGCGACAAGGCGGAGCAGCATTGGCCGGTGCGCTGGATAGGCGAGGATCATCTGCCGCGGGAGTGGGATGTCAGCGCCTACCCCGTGCCCGGCAAGCAGGTCAGTTCGGCCCGCGCCGTGCTGCTGTGGCAAGACAAGACGGAGGAGCGGCGACTGGAGAGTTCGCTCATGCAGGCCGGCAAGCTGGCGGCCATCGGCCAACTGGCGGCTGGCGTGGCCCACGAGATCAACAACCCGCTGACAGCCATCAACGCCAACGCGCAAATGCTCAAAATGGTCATGCCGGTCGAGGACGAGAACTTCGAGTCAGTCGACCTCATCGTGCGCGCCGGGGAGCGGGCGGCCAAAGTAGTGCGCGGTCTGCTCGACTTCGCCCGTCAGGAGCAGTACTCCTTCACCCCCGGCGACCTCAACGAGTCCATTCAGGAAGCGCTCGACCTGGTCAACTATCAGATGCAGTCGTCCCACATCGCCGTCGTCAAGGAGTTCGACCAGACGCTGCCGCTGGTCGTCGCCAGTTGGGAACATCTGAAGAGTGTGTGGCTGAACCTGCTGCTGAACGCCCGCGACGCGCTGCTGTCCAACCAGGACGAACGGCGACTGAAAGTGAGCAGCCGGGTCGGCAAAGACGGCCAGACGGTGCAGGTAGTCATGTACGACAACGGCAAGGGCATGACCTCGGCCGAGACCCTGCACATTTTTGAACCGTTTTACACCACCAAAGGCCCCGGCCAGGGCACCGGCCTGGGGCTGGCGACGTGTCACCGGATTGTGGAGCAACATGGCGGCGAGATTACCGTCGCCAGTAAGGTGGGGGAGGGCACGACATTTCTGGTTACTCTGCCCATCCAGCGCCCGGATAGCAGCGCGTCTGGCCTCTACCTGCGGTAGTTTTGTGCAGTGCGATCGGGCAGGCTCCAGAAAACCTGCCGGGTCTGGATGGTTTGATCATGGCGACCTCTACCCTCGACTCAACCCCGCACACCCCCCTGAAAAGCGATAAAGCGCCGCGTCAGGACGCCGCGCCGGGCGAGATCAACGTCGGCGACGTCTTGCGACTGGCGCTACCGCTCAACACCGCGCTCATCGGCGGTGGAGAGGAAGCGCGACGCTACGTCAACTGGGTGGCCGTGCTGGCCGAGTGGGACAACTTGGAAGAGCAGATCGAGCCGAATGACCTCGTTCTGGTTCCCCCGGCGCTGCAAGCGACCCTGACCCCGGATAACGCCGCCGCGACGCTGGCCCCACTGGCCGAGTTTCCGGTCGCCGGACTGCTCTGGTTCGGGGAGTTCGGCGAAGCGCGGGCCCAGGTTGCCGACGCGCTTAACCTCACTGTGGTCGTTGTACCGCCACCCGCCTCCTTACGCGAGATTCACGAGGCGGTGGCCTTGCTGCTACTGGATCGGCAGACGGCGACCAGTGAGCGGGCCATGCAACTCTACCGGCAGTTGTCGGCCATGTCGCGCGAGGGGCAGGGTTTGGCGGCGATGACCGAGGTGATGAGCAAGCTCACCGGCAACATCGTCGCCGTGCAGGATAAGCGTCTGGAAGTGCAGGCCATCAGTTGGCCCAGCAACACCACGGTGGACAAGGAGTTGCTGATCGAGGCGCTGCAACACCGCGACTCGCTGCCGCCCGTGCTGCGCAACCGCAAGGCAGCGGCCAAGGCACGCCAGACCCATTGGCATCAACTCCTGTCCATCGAGGGGATGGGCCGGCTCATCAGCCCCATTATCTCCGGCGACCGGGCGCGCGGCTACCTGTCGGTCGTCGGCCCGCCCGGCGAGCTTGACATGCTGGATAGCCTGACCGTGGAACACGGCGCGGCGGCTTGCGCCCTGGAAATGGCGAAAGCCAAGGCGGTCAGCGAAGCCAAGAAGTCACTGCGCGGCGACTTTCTGGAAGGCTTGCTGGCCGGTTCACTGCCGGCGCGGGAGATCGAGCGGCTGGAAGGGCGGCTGGATCACAACACCAAAGAACCTCACGCAGTCATGGTGCTGGGTTGGCTAGGAGCCGAAACGCCCAGCCTGCGGCGGCTAGAGACGGCCGTCCACTGGGTACTGTCCAATCACCCCCGCCCGGCGCTGGTGCACGTCTACGGCAACCAACACCTGGTCATCTTTCAGGCATTGCGCGCCGATCCCCGGCCGACCACGGAAGACATGGAGAGCGCGCACCAGCTCGGCCGGCGCATCAGCGACCAGATCGCCGCCGAGTTTCCCGGCGCGACCATCATCGGCGGCATCAGCGGCCCGGCGCGCGTGCTGGCCGACTGGCCGGTGATGTATGGGCAGGCGCTCCAGGCCATGCAGTTGGGCCAGCGGTTGAAACTGACCAACCAGTTTGTCGAGTTCAACAGCCTGGGCATCTACCGCCTGCTCTACGATCTGGAAGACCAGGCCCAGGTGCGGCGCTTCACGGACGAGATCATACGCCCTCTGGCCGAGTACGACGTCCAGAACCGCGGCAGCCTGGTGAAGACCATCGACGCCTACTTCACCCACCACGGCAACATCAGCCAGACGGCCGAATCGCTCTTCGTCCACCGCAACACCTTACTGTATCGGATGGAGCGCATCCAGGAGCTAACCGGCATGCAGCTCGACCAGGCCAACATGCGGCTGGCGCTGCACCTGGCGTTGAAGCTGTGGCAACTGCGTCCGGAGGCCGAACGCGCGCCGGAATTGTAGAGAGTGTACAATCCATTGCCCACCCTATTCTGCCAAGTTAGCCGTATAAGCCAGGGATAGCATCCTCTATACTATCTTCAGGCTTGCGCTAGAGTGCGCGGTTCAGTGGGAAATAGTGGGAACCGAAGGGAATGGTCTTTGCAAAAGGGCCATTCCTTTTGGGTTTATAAGGGGAGTTGTCGGGCGATTTGGCAAATCGCCCTACATGTAAAACTTGCACAATAACATCCTACCATCCTTGTCGCTATTTGCACATAGCCCGATCTTTCGCCCCGCGCTTATACTCTTCTCATCATGCCACTTCTGGCTGATCATATGAAACCTTACAGCGCTAACGTTATTTTCGTCCTCGCCCTTATTGGCCTGGTCCTTATTATTGAGAATAAGGACACGACTTCTGTTGGGTGAGCGCGAAAGGTTCGACAAATAGAACAAAGCTCAAGAGGAAAACCGCCCAACAGGGCGGTTTTTTTGTTGTCTGGCGCATAAGACCTGCCAGGTTTCAGAAAACCTGACCGGTCTGGAGGAAAAGATGAGCGAGTTGAAAACGGGTGGACAGATAATCTGGGAGAGCCTGATCAGCGAGAAGGTCGATGTCGTCTTTGGCCTGCCGGGCGGGGCGATCTTGCCGACCTATGACGACCTCTACAAGTACAACTATCCGGTGCACCACGTGCTGGTGAAGCACGAACAGGGCGCAGCCCACATGGCCGACGGCTACGCGCGGGCCACGGGCAATGTTGGGGTGTGTATCGCCACCTCTGGCCCGGGCGCGACGAACCTTGTGACCGGCCTGGCGACGGCCTACATGGACTCGACGCCTCTGGTTGCCATCACCGGCCAGGTTCCGCGCTCGCTGCTGGGCCGCGACGGCTTCCAGGAAGCCGACATCCGGGCCATCAGCATGCCGGTGACGAAGCACAACTACCTCATCACCGACATCCGTGACCTGCCGGCGGCGCTGAAGGAGGCGTTTTACATCGCCCGCACCGGCCGCCCCGGCCCCGTACTGGTTGACGTGTGCAAGTGCGTGCAACAGGCCACAATGGAGTTCAGCTATCCGGACGACGTGGATCTGCCCGGCTACAGGCCCAGCCGCCTGTCGCCCAACGACGAGGTGATCGCCCGCGTGGCCCGCATGATGAACGACGCTAACCGGCCGCTCATCGTCGCCGGACAGGGTGTCTCGATGGCCAGGGCCGAGGCGGAGTTGCGCCACCTGGCCGAGAAGGCCAACATCCCCGTCGCCACCAGCCTGCTGGGCATCGGCACGTTCCCGGCTACACATCCCCTGTCGGTCAGTTGGGGCGGCATGCACGGTGAGGCGTACTGCAACTACGCCCTGCAAGAGTGCGACGTGCTCTTCGCCATCGGGGCGCGGCTGGATGACCGGCTGACGGGCGCGTTTAGCACCTTCGCCCCCAAGGCGCGCATCATCCACGTTGACCTCGACCCGGCCGAGATGGGGAAGAACCTGATCATCGACACGCCGGTGGTGGCCGACGCGCTGCTGACGCTGCGGGCGCTGCTGCCCCAGATCGAGCCGAACGAGCACCCCGCCTGGCTGGCCCAAATCAACGAATGGCGCAGCGAATCGGTGGAGCGGGACATCCTGACCCAGGAGACCGATGAGCTGATCGCCCCCTACGTGATGCGGCAATTGTGGCATGCCACACGGCAGGGGGATTGCACCGTGGTGACAGACGTCGGCCAGCACCAGATGTGGGAGGCGCAGTACTTCAACCACACCAAGCCGCGCAGCCTGTTAACCTCGGGCGGCCTCGGCACGATGGGCTACGCCTTGCCGGCGGCCATCGGCGCGCAGATGGCGAAGCCCGATGAGGAGATTTGGGTCATCGCCGGCGACGGCGGCTTCCAGATGACCATGCCCGAACTCTCAACGGTGGTGCAGGAGCGACTGCCGATCAAGATCGCCATCATCAACAATGGCTATCTGGGCATGGTGCGCCAGTGGCAGGACGTGTTCTACAACAAGCGCTACGTGGGCACGCCGCTGGTTAACCCCGACTTCGTGAAGATCGCCGACGCCTATGGCATTCCCGGCCGGGCGGTGACGAACAAAGAGGACGTATTCGACGCCATTCGCCAGGCGCAAGCGACCGATGGGCCGTTCCTGCTCGACTTCCAGGTGGAAGAGTTCACTAACGTCTACCCAATGGTCGCCCCCGGGAAGAGCAATGCGGACATGATTCGGAGAGAGATAGCGAATTAGGGACTAGGGGTTAGGGGCTAGGGGCTAGGGAAGAACGTTCTTCCCTAGCCCCTAACCCCTAATCCCTATCAGAGGGAGTGACGACAATGCCCGATACGACTATGAAACGACACACGATTATCGCCTGGTTGGAAGACAAGCCGGGTGTGCTCAACCGGGTGACGGGGCTGTTCAGCCGCCGCAACTTCAACATCGATAGCCTGACCGTCGGCCACAGCGAGACGGAGGGGGTCAGTCGCATGACCTTCGTCGCCCTGGGCACGGAACGAGACTTACAGCAGGTGCAGACACAACTGGACAAGCTGATCAACGTCATCCACATCGCCGACGTGACGCATGAGCCGACAGTGACGCGCGAGATGGCGCTGATCAAGGTGGGCGCGACGAGCCAGACGCGCGGCGAGATCATGCAACTGGTGGACATCTACCGGGCCAGCGTCGTTGACGTGGATATGACCTCGCTCATCATCCAGATCGTTGGCCCGGAAGACCGCGTGGACTCGCTCATCAAGTTGCTGGAGAGCTTCGGCATCGAGGAGATGGTGCGCACCGGACAACTGGCGATGGTGCGCGGCAACTCGCGCCACGGCCACAGCCACAGCGCGACCTCGGTGAAGGCCAACGGGCACAATGGGACGGCCCCCTCGGCCGCGGCGGAAGGGGCGACGATGAAGAACGGTTATCACTCATAGAACTACCACAGAGGACAATATCTTGGCTACGATCTACTACGACAAGGACGCCGACCCGGCCCTGCTGGACGGCAAGAAGGTGGCGATTATCGGCTACGGCAGTCAGGGGCACGCCCACGCCCTGAACCTGCGCGATTCGGGGGTGGACGTGCGCGTCGGCCTTTACGCCGGCAGCCCGTCGTGGGCCAAGGCCGAGGCGGCCGGCCTGACGGTGAAGACGACGGCCGAGGCGACCCAGGAGGCGGACATCATCATGATGCTGGCCCCGGACACGTCGCAGGCGGCCATCTACCGCGACGCCATCGCGCCCTACCTCACGCCGGGCAAGACGCTGATGTTCAGCCACGGCTTCAACATCCGCTACGCCCAGATCATCCCGCCGGCGCACATCGACGTCAGTCTGGTGGCGCCCAAGTCGCCGGGTCATCGCGTGCGCGAGCTATACGTGGACGGGATGGGCACGCCGGGCTTGGTGGCTGTCCACCAGGATGCCAGCGGCGCGGCATTGGGCACGGCGCTGGCCTATGCGCGGGCTATCGGCTGCACGCGCGCCGGCGTCATCCGCACCACCTTCACCGAGGAGACCGAGACCGACCTCTTCGGCGAGCAGACCATCCTGTGCGGCGGCGTCAGCCACCT
>NZ_JAYRVJ010000643.1:0-1590 GCF_041918635.1 Promineifilum sp. (SeqCode) | reverse complement strand
GTTGACGTGGGCAAGGAAGTCCGCAATGTCAAGCGGGGCGACCGGGTGATCGTCCCCTCGCCGGTAGCCTGCGGCCACTGCACCTATTGCGCCCAGGGCAACACCTCCTGGTGCGACAACTCCAACCCCAACGCCTGGGTGCTGGAGAAGATGTACAACCAGTCGCCGGCCGGCTTCTTCGGCTACTCCCACGGTTTCGGCGGCTATGCCGGCTGCTTCGCCGAGTACATGCGCGTGCCCTACGGCGACGTGGCCTCGTTCAAAGCGCCTGAGGGATTCACCGATGAACAACTTCTGTTCATCTCCGACGCCGCCCCCACCGGCTACCAGGGCGCCGACTACGCCAACATCCAGCCCGGCCAGACGGTGGCCGTCTGGGGCGCGGGCGCGGTAGGCCTGTTCGCCATGAAGAGCGCCTGGCTGATGGGCGCGGGGCGGGTCATCGCCATCGACCGCGTGCCCTACCGGCTGCGTATGGCCCAGGAGCACTGTCAAGCCGAGACGCTGAACTTCGAGGAAGTAGACGTGGTGGAGGCCCTGACGGAGATGACCGCCGGGCGCGGCCCCGACGCCTGCATCGAGGCGGTGGGCATGGAGGCAGATCAGGGTGGGCTGGAGGGGGCCTATGACCGGGTGAAGCAGACGATGCGCCTGGAGACCGACCGTCCCTATGCCCTGCGCGAGGCGATACGCGCCTGCCGCAAGGGGGGCGTGGTAGTGGTCATGGGCGTCTATGCCGGGATGGTGGACAAGTTTCCCATCGGCGCGGTCTTCAATAAGGGGCTGACGCTGCGCGCCGGCCAGCAGCACGGCCACCACTACGCGCCGGAGCTATTGCGCCACGTCCAGGAAGGGCGCATGGACATGTCGTTCCCCATCACCCACCGCTTCTCGCTGGACGGCGCCAAAGAGGCGTTCGAGTTGTCGCGGAAGCGGGAGGATGGGTGTGTGAGGGCGGTGTTTGTGCACTAAGTTGTAGGGGCGGGTTTCAAACCCGCCCCTACAGCGTTGTCGTCGTTCTAACGCGAAGAACGGCGATGAATCGCCTGACTACGAACGGTTCGCGGTCAATGAGCCAGCGTTTCGGCCCGCCGCCGCTCCTCCACCCCCTTCAGCAGCGCCGCAAACGCATCCGCGAACGACTTCACCCCTTCCCGCTCCAACTGCTCGGTCACCTCGTCCATGGCGATGCCCAGCGCCGCCAGCCGGTCGAGCGTGCGGGCGGCCTCGTCCACATCGCGCTCCAGCGTGAGGGCCACCCGCCCGTGAGCCAGGAAGGCCGCCAGCGTTTGCGGCGGCACGGTGTTGACTGTGTCCGGGCCGATCAGTTCCTCGACGTAGAGCACGTCGCTATAGGCCGGGTTCTTCGTGCCGGTGGAGGCCCACAGGGGACGCTGGAGGCGCGCCCCGGCCGCCTGGAGCTTCTCCCAGCGCGGGCCGGCGAACGTTCGTCTGAAGTCGGCGTAGGCCAGCCGGGCGTTGGCGATGGCCGCCTGGCCCAGCAGGGCGGCAGCCTCCGCGGCCTGCGCCCCGCCGCCGTCTACGATCGCTTGCAGGCGCGGATCGACGTTGCTATCGACCCGCGAGACG
>NZ_JAYRVJ010000642.1:0-11812 GCF_041918635.1 Promineifilum sp. (SeqCode) | reverse complement strand
TGCTCGTTCAACCGGGCGCGGCCGGAGACGATCACGCGCATGTAGGGGAACAGCGCCTGTAAATCGTTGAGGAAATCCCACAGAGCGAGGGTGAAGTCAAAGCTCAATTCCTGCACGCGCTCGAATGTGTCCAGCAGCAGCACCAGCCGCAGTTCCTGCGCCTGAGGCAGTTCGGTGATCAACCGCCGCAGTTCATAAAGCGATTGGGAGAGGCCCTCACGCCCCTGGACGATGGCCCGCTGGCCCGCCTCGCGGTAGGCTCCCTTTGCGCCTGTCCCCTGCCCGGTCCGCGCCAGGCGTCCGGCAGCCGACTGCGCCAACTCCGTAAGCCACTGCTGGCGCAAGTCGCGAGCCATGGGCTTGATCGGCAGCAATTGGAGGCCCAGTTGCCGCACCAGTTCGGCCAACAGCGTCACCGGCTCCTCCGGCAACAGCGTCGCGCGGTCGAAATCCCAGTAGGCGAAGGCGAAGTTTGGCGTGCGGGCTTCGTCTATCGTTTCCAGGACGAACTTAGCCAGAAGCGTGGACTTGCCCACGCCGCCCGCGCCGTAAATCATTAAGGGCAGCGACTGGTAGATGGAGCGCTGGGGCTGAACCTCGGCCAGGTAGCGGTGCAGGCGCGCCAACTCCTCGCCCCGGCCGCGGAAGTGGTCGCCAACCAGCTGGCGGAAGGGCTGCAAGAGTTGCTGCCACTCCAGCCGGTCGATCACATCCTGGCGGCTGGGCAGGCCGTCGATCACCCCTTCCAGCCAATCGAGCACTTGCAGCGTGGCGGTCAGTTCCTCAACCGTCTGGTCTTCCAGCCGGGGTAGCTTTTTCGCGATCACTGCTTCGAAGATGCGTTGCAGGGTATCCTGCGGGCGGAGTTTGTTGGCTCGCAATGCGCGTTTGATCGCCGGCCGCATGCCTAGGGCTATCAGCGCCGGCCGCCGCACGCTGTTGCGCAACGTCCACTGCCAGCCCTCGCTGGCGGTCTGCGCGCGCTCGCACTCCTCCAGCAGGTCTAGTACTGCATCCTCGTTGCCGTCATAGCGACGATCCAGTGGGCGCAGCGCCTCGGGGTTAAAGGTTGACAGCACGGCCGCCGCAAAACGGTAACTTTGCAGCGCCAGCTCCTCCGGCGTCAGTTCCGGAACGTCGCTAACGCCGGGCGCTTTTGACTGTGCTGCCATAACTGTCTCCGTGGGAAAGCCGCTTCAGCCAAGACCTAACTCGGTCGTCGCTTCCAGGAGCAAATCTCTAAGCAGCGTGTGGCGCTTCAGGCGATCGGCTTCGGCCGATACGCGGTCGAGAATCGCTTGCGCCTTGCTGCCCACCAGTTGGACGTCAAAAGGTGCGCCGGCTGCCTGGGCGGTGTGCAACGTTTTGAAGTAGTGGTCGACCAGGTCGGTCGCCGCCCACCCCCCGATGGTCAGCCGATCCGTCATCAATTCGGCCGACGGCGGCAGGGGATTGTCGCCCACATCCAGCAGCACCAGACGCAGCGCCCGCGGTATGTTGGCGATGTGGCTGGCCAGGGCGTTGAGGAAGTCGAGCAGCCCCGGATCGGGCGTGATCTTGGACAGGCTGTCAATGATGATCCACCAGGTCTGGCCGGCGGGTGTCTTCGATGCCAGCCACTCGCTCAACTCGGTAGCGTGGCTGGAGCTTTGGCTGACCTGGGCGGGTACGGGTTCATTCAGCGACCAGGCCAGTAGAATGCTGCGCACGAGTTTCTCAGCCGTCCACAACTGGCTGTTCTCACTTAGGTCGCAGTAGAAGATGTGGAACCCCTTTTGCTCTTGAATGGCCGACACAAAGCTGGGCAGCTCTTTGGAGTAGCTCTTGCCGCTGTCCGGCGGCCCATTGACGACCAGGATGGGGACGCCGCCCGGCTGCGCCATCTTCTTGAACGCATCGCGGACTTTGGGTCGGTTGATGAAGGGCCGGCCGCCGCGGGCGAAGCAGGAGGCGAACGGATCGTCCAGCGCCGTGCCCCGTCCGAACCGCTCTCGCAGCGCCTTCAAGATCGCCTCGACCTCGGCAATGTCGGCGATTAGGGGCACTGGTTGGTTGTTGAAGTGATCGACCAACGCGATCAACAGGTCGGCCGTCCAACTGTTGCGCTCGGCGTCATCGAGGATGTCCATGATGGCGCTGCTCAAATCGGTGGGTTGCCGCACCACGTCGTCGAACGACGCGCCGGCGTCGCTGACAAGGCTTTTCAGCTCGCCCAGCGCGAAGCGCGCTCTCATCAGTCGCTTGATCCGTTTGCGCTCGCTGTCATCAAGCATGGCACGATACCCATTCTGCGACTTTCTCAGACGATACCAATACAAACATTGGGCCGCGGTGTATTCGGTTTTGGCTGACGAAGTTCAAGCCGAACAAGTTCGGCGCTTCTATATCTCTAGCCACGCGACTGGCTATCTCGCGTTGAGTGGGCTATAGCATAGCAAAAGGAGTAAGGCGTCGCAAGACCCAATCCGGCAATTTCGCCCTACCGACGTACCAAAGCTGGTTCACGTCCCCGTGCTGCCATAGTGCCGCAGCCCGAAGCGCCACACCGCCAGACCTACGACCATCAGCGCGGCGGCCACGGCCGGCGCGCCCCAGGCCAGCGCCGGCGCGACCTCGCGCCCCATCAGGTAGAGGGATGGATAGAACGAGGCGAAGCCGTAGGGGATGAGCAGGGTCAGCAGGACGGTGATGGCCTGCGGGTAGATGACCAGCGGGTACTTGGCGAACTCGTGCATCTCAAACACCACGCGCGTCACGGGAACCGAGTCCATCAGCCAGAAGCCGCTGACCGAGGTAATCAGGTTCAGGGCGATGAAGATGACCCCGCCGCTCAGGGCCATCAGCGCCAGATAGGCGACGTGCAGCGGCGTCCACGTAATGTCGAGCCGCCCCGCGGCGATGATAATCAGCGCCAGCCCGACCAGGAAGTTGCCGATGCCGTCGTGGCAGAAGCGGTCGGCCAGCAGGTGAAACAGCGGATCGACCGGCCGCACCATGAAGCGGTCGAACGTACCCGTGCGCACGTAGTCGCGGCCCAGCGTCCACAGGTTGTCGGCGAACATGTGGTTGATGGACTTCGACAACGTGATCAGGCCATAGATGAGCAGGATTTCGGCCAGGCTCCAGCCCTTCAAGTCGGGAATCTGGCTCATGACGACCCAAATCGTTAAAAGGCCGGCCGCCTGCAGGAAAATGGTCGAGGTCGCGCCGATCAGGAAGTTGGCGCGATACTCCATCAGGATCTTCAGGCGATTCTTGAAGAACAGCCAGTAGAGCGCGGCGTAGTGCGGCAGCGCGGTAGCCCGTGCGACCATGACCTAGCCTCCTTGTACCGTGATGACGCGCAGCGCGCGCCGGAACATGATCCGCGACAGCGCCAGCAGACCGACCAGCGCCACAACCTGCATGAGCCAGATGCGCGGCATGGCGCTCAGCGGCGTAATGCCGCTCAGCAGCG
Organism: Promineifilum sp. (SeqCode); assembly: GCF_041918635.1. Taxonomy (NCBI): domain Bacteria; kingdom Bacillati; phylum Chloroflexota; class Ardenticatenia; order Promineifilales (SeqCode); family Promineifilaceae (SeqCode); genus Promineifilum (SeqCode); species Promineifilum sp. (SeqCode). Next base: position 8,355 of record NZ_JAYRVJ010000642.1, on the reverse strand, counting down.
ACACCGGCAGGTAGACTGCCTGTGAAAACGGCAGGATACTCGCGATGGTGCGCAGCCAGTCGGGCATCATGTTCAGCGGGATGAGCGCGCCGCTGAAGAACAGCGCCAGGCCGAAGCGGGCGACGCTCAGGCCCCAAACCTCAGTGCTATAAAAGGCCACGCAGCCGATGATCCAGTCGAAGCAGAACATCACCGTGTAGCCGAGTACCATGGTGACGGCGAAAGCCAGCCAGATCAAAGGCTCCGACGGCAATTGCAGGCCGTAGACCAGCCAGATGAACAGAGCCAGCGGCGCTTGTAACACCAGGTTGAGGCCAATGTGGGCGACGTTCTGGACGTACATCCCCCCCTGGTAATCCAGCGGTCGCAACAAGGCCGCCGCGATCTGTCCCTCGCGTAGTCCTACACCGAAGTCGTAGAGCTTATCGGTGTTCATGCTGGCGTTGCCGATGAGTTGCGCCAGCAAAATGTAGTTCAGCGTCTGATCCAGCGTCAGCCCGCCGACCGTTTCGGTCGAAGCGAAGACCGCCCGCCAGAAGGCCACGTAGATGACGACGAAGATCATCTGGACGAAGAACTCCATCCAGACCCAAATGCTATAAGCCATGAACATCTTGGGCGTGACGGCAGCCATCGCGCCGTAGCGCCGCAACCCATTTTTCAACGCGATTGTCATAGGTCGTTCGTCCAGTTCATCCGCCCTGCACCGTCACCACGCGCACCGCCCGGCTGAAGGCCAGCCGCGACAGGACGAGCAAAACGGCCAGATAAGCCAACTGCATCAGCCACAGCCGCGGCAGTGCGCTCAACGGCGTCAGCCCGCTCAGCACCGAGATGGGCAGGTAGACCGCCTGCGAGAAGGGCAGGACGGCGGCGATAGTCCGCAACCACGCTGGCATCATCGCCAGCGGGATCAACATGCCGCTGAAGAACGTCGCGATCCCGGCGCGCGCCGTCGCCAGGCCCCAGGCGTCTGTGGTATAGAACACGGCGCAGGCCACTATCCAGTCGAAGCAGAACATCACCGCGTGGCCCAGCAGTTGAGTGACGACGAAGGCCAGCCACACCAGCGGGTCGCCGGGCAGGCGCAGGTCGAAGACGAGCCAGGCGAAGATCGCTAGCGGTGCTTTCATCATGACGTTCAGCCCCAGGTGAACCAGGTTTTGCAGGTACATCGCGCCCTGAAAGTCCAGGGGCCGCAGCAGGGTAGTCAGGATGCCGCCATCGCGCACCAACTCGCCCATCGAGCGCAGCATGTTCGTCTGATACACGCCATCGTGAAAGATGCGCGCCATCATGACGTAGTTGAGCGTCTGCGTCGCCGTCAGCCCGCCGACCTCGCTCCGTCCGGCGAAGACCGCTTGCCAGAAGGCCACAGTGATGGCGAGGGCTATGAAGTCTATGACGACGTTGAACCAGATTTGAAACTGGTAAGCCAGGAACAGCTTGGGCATCATCGCCGCCATCGCGGTGTAGGCGCGCCCTCCCTGCGTCAGCCGCCAGACCATAATCCCCTCCGCTCATTTCACAACAGATATACATACCGGTTCGCCAACACCGCTCTCAATAATCTGCGAAATCTGCGGATGTTCCTTTCTTCTGTCAGACCGGGACAACGGCGACGGGCGCGCTCTCGATCTCGTCACTCGTTGCTTCCTTCAGCCCGCCCCGATAAATCTGCTTGACCACCAGCGACAAATCCGGCTCCTTCAACGACAGGTCAATCACCTCGATCTGGCTCATGACGCTGGCGCTGACCCGGCTGGCCGAGGTTTGCGTCCGGTCGAAGCGCAGCGCCAGCCGCCGCTCGCTCTTCTCCAGCAACTCCGCCCCCTCCGGCACGACCAGCCCGTTCAGGTCGGCGGCCGTCTCGAAGATGATCTCGCGATACTTGCCGAAGCGCTGTTTGATCGTGTCCAGCAAGCCATCGTAGATGAGCACGCCGTTGTCGATGATCAGCACCCGCTTGCACAACTCCTCGATGTCGCCCAGGTCATGGGTCGTCAGCACGACGGTCGTGCCCTTCTCCTGATTGACGCGCTTGATGAACTCGCGGATGCGTTCCTTCACCAGCAGGTCGAGGCCGATCGTCGGCTCGTCCAGGTAGACGATGCGCGGCTCGTGGATGAGCGTCGCCGCCAACTCGGCGCGCATCTTCTGGCCCAGCGACATATTGCGGATGGGTATCTTCAGCAGCTCCTTCAGGTCCAGCGTCTCGCTGAACTCCGCGATGAGCTGCTTGAAGCGCGCGTCGGGCACTTCGTAGATGCGGCCGACCATCGTCAGCGACTCGATGAGCGCCAGGTCCCACCACAACTGCGTGCGCTGGCCGAACACGACGCCGATATCGCGGGCGTTGGCGACGCGCTCCCGGTGTGGGTCGCGGCCGAGCACGCTCACGCGCCCGCCCGTCGGCGTCAGGATGCCGGTTAGCATCTTGATCGTCGTGGACTTGCCCGCGCCGTTGACGCCGATGTAGCCGACGATCTCGCCCGGCTCGATGGTGAAGGTCACATCCTTGACCGCCGTCTTCGACTGGAAGCGCGGTCGGAAGAGCGCCTTGAACGCTCCGGCCACGCCGGGGTCTTTCTCCGGAATGCGATAGACCTTCGTCAGGTTCTCTGCTTGAATCATGGTATGTCCTGCAATCGTCGTCCTGGCGGCGCCATAGAACCAAACCGGCAACTGAACTAACCGTTCAATAAGGGAGGAGGCGGCACTTAGCGTCGACGGGGGCGGCGTTGCAAGCGATAGTATAGCCCGCTTGGCGCGCTGATGGTGTAAAGCGGGATACTACCTCACAGGTGCGACCCACTTTCTGAAGTGGGTTGCGCCTTCTGAAAAATCTGCGTAATCTGCGAAATCTGCGGACGATCTCTTAATACCCCAACAACCACTCCATTCGCTCCCGAATCTGTTCCACCCGCGGGATCATCCCGTCCATCAGCCCCGTGTTGAACGGCACGGGCACCGACGGCGCGCCCAGCCGCAACACCGGCGCGTCCAGGTCCAGGAATGCCTCCTCGACGACAACCGCGGCGATCTCCGCCCCAAACCCGACCAACTGGAAATCCTCGTGCACGATGAGGCAGCGCGCTGTCTTCCGCACCGAGGCCAGCACCGCTTCCCGATCCCAGGGCACAATCGTCCGCAGGTCGATGATCTCGATATTGCCGCCGGCCGCGTCGGCCGCCGTCTCGCAGCGCTCCACCATCGCCCCCCACGTGACCACCGTCAGCGCCTCCCCCGGCCGCACAATCCGCGCCCGGCCAAAGGGCAGCACGTACTCATCCCCCGGATAGGCGCGCCGGGCCGAGGGCGCGTCAAGCATGGCCCGGTGCTCGAAGAACATCACCGGGTCATCGCCGCGCAGCGCCGCCCGCAGCAGTCCGACGGCGTCCTCGGCGTTCGATGGATAGGCCACGCGCCAGCCGACGGCGTGGGCGAAGGCCGCCTCGTCGGTGACGCTGTGCCACGGGTCGCCGATGCGCCGGAAGCCGCCCGGCATGCGCACCACCAGCGGCGCGGCGAAGCGCCCGGCCGTCCGCCAGCGCGTGGAGCCGATGTTGTGCAGTTGCTCCGTGGCCGGGTCGGCGTACTTGCGGAACTGGATTTCCGGCACGGGCATCAGGCCGGCCAGCGCCATGCCGGCCGCCCGGCCGATGATACCCTCTTCCGACAGGCTGGTGTCGAAGACCCGCGCCTCGCCGTACTTGTGTTGCAGTCCCAGCGTCGCCGCGTGCACGCCCCCCTTGTGCCCCACATCCTCGCCGAAGAGCAGGCAGCGCGGGTTGGCGGCCAACTCCCCGTCGAGCGTGCGCCGGATGGCCTCGACCATCGTCAGCCGGCGCGGGTCGGGTGGCTCGGGCTGGTCAGTGCCCGCCGGCAGGGTCACGCCCGCGGCGGCCAGCCCACCGACCGTCGGTCGAGGCGAGCCGGCGGCCCAGACGCGGCCGGTCACCCGCGCCGGATCGGGTTGGGGTTGGGCCAGCGCCGCGTCGCGCGCTGCGGCCACGTTGGCCGCCGCCGTCTCCTCCAGCGCCCGCCACTCGCCCTCGTCCATGATCGATGGGACGAGGAAGCGGCACAGGGCCGGGATAGGGTCGCAGGCCCACTCGGCGGCGCGTTCCTCTTCGGTCTTATAGGCCTGGTTATCCACGCTGGAGTGGCCGGAGAGGCGCGGCACGGTCAGGCGCAGCAATCCGGGGCCGCCTCCGTCGCGCACGTGGGCCACGGCCGCCGCCGCCAGCGCCGCCGCTTCGGCCGGGGCCGTACCGTCGCCATCCCAAATGGCCAGGTCGCGGAACGAGGCCAGGTTGGCGGCGATATTCCCGCCCGGCGTCTGGAGCCAGCTCTTGACGGAGATGGCGTAGTTATTGTCCTCGATGACGAACAGCAGCGGCAGGCGCAGCGTCGTCGCCATCGTCAGGGCTGACCAGAAGCCATTGCTGGCGACCGACCCCTCGCCGCCAAAGACGACGGCGATACTGCCGGCGGCATCCGCCTCGCCCAACTGGTCGCGCCGATAGCCGATGGCCTGGGCATAGCCGGCGGCGGGCGTGAACTGCGAGCCGACGTCGGCGGCCATGGGCAGCACCAGCGCCCGGCCGCGCCGTGGCAGGTTGAACACCACGCCCACGTCGCGCCCCTCGCTCATGCCGCCGGCGCGGGCCATGTCCGACGCGAACGCCTCTTCCAGGGTCAGGCCGCTGCCGAGCATGAACGGGCGCGAGCGGTAGTAGACCGAGGCGGCGTCGAGCGGCCGGGTCAGCAGTTGGGCCAACAGCAGTTGGCCCAATTCGTGGCCGCGGGCCGAAAACTGGTAAGTGACGTGCCCCTGCGGCGTCAACTCCCGCTCTTCCATCTCGTCCATCAGCCGCGAGGCCAGCGCCAGCCGCGCCACCTCGCGCCAGTCGAAAGCGAACTCGTTTTCCTCGCTCACGCCGCGCTCCTTGGGCGCTTGGCCCGGAATGTAAAAAGGGCCAAGCCCGGCCCGATATTTTTACCCGCGGCGGCCGTTTTACCAAATGATCGCCCGTTGAGCCATTGCATTTTCGATTGTGGTTATCCATAATTTACCTACAAGGGTTTGGTCGGGTCTTGCGTGTAGTGTGCCAGACGCCCCCGATCGATAGGGAAGGTCCACCATGTTCCATAGTCCGTTGTTCCGGTCTGGCTATCGCGCGGCCTATCTGAGCGCGGCCCTTTTGGCGTTGACTATTGGCCTGTTGGCGGTCGTCCCGGCGCGCACGCACGCGGAGCCGCCCGAGCCGAACGTCCCAACGATCATCGGCGGCCGCGAGGCCGACCCCGGCGAGTGGCCCTGGCAGGTGGCGCTGATCTACGCCGGCGGCGACCTGTACTGGGACCAGTTCTGCGGCGGCTCGCTCATCGACGCGCAATGGGTACTCACCGCCGCGCATTGCGCCGCCATCACCGACGCGAGCGGTCTCCAGGTGGTCGCCGGCATCCACGATCTCGTCGTGCCTGATCCCAATTATCAGGTGCTCGACGTGGCTCAAATCCTCATCCACCCCGATTACGGCATCGCCACGCAGTACGATAGCGACATCGCCCTGCTGCGTTTGGCGACGCCGGCCGACATCCGGCCGGGCGGCGAGACCGTGCTGCCCATCGAGCGGGTGCGGATTGTGGGCGAGGATGTGGGGCCGCTGGCCGGAGTAGAGGCCACGGCTACTGGCTGGGGCATGAGCGACCTGTGGACCAATACCTATCCGGCGAGGCTGCGCGAGGTCGAGCTACCCATTGCCACCCAGCAGGCGTGCGCCGAGGGCTACGGCGGCGGAATTACCGATACAATGCTGTGCGCCGGCCCGCTCGAGGGGGGCAAGGACACCTGCTACGGCGACAGCGGCGGCCCACTGGTCATCTACGACGCGGGGCGCGCGGCCTGGGAGCTGGCCGGCGTCACCAGTTGGGGTTCGGGCTGCGCCCAGCCCGGACTACCGGGCGTCTACGCGCGCGTGTCGAAGTTTTCCGCATGGATATTGGGTCAGACGGGCATCGTCTATGAGCCGGACTTCCGCGTCAGCGTGGAGCCGGCGGCGGCGGCCGTGTGCGCGGGGACGCCGGCGCAGTTCGTGGTGACCGTCGCGCCGCGGCTGGGCTTCGCCGAGCCGGTCACTTTGCACGCCCTCAATCTGCCCCCGGCGGCCAGCGCCCGGTTCAACCCGGCCACGCTCACGCCGCCGGGGACGAGCGCGCTGACCATCAACACGGCCGGCGTGGCTGGCGGGACGTATCAGGTACAGGCGCGGGGAACCGCTCCGGGGCTGGAGCACGCGGCCGGCCTGGCGCTGACGGTGTCCGCCGGCCAGCCCGCCGCGCCGCAACTGGTCGAGCCGGCCGCCAACGCCGCCGATGTGGACGTTCATACGGCGTTCACCTGGTCGGCTATCCCCGGCGCGTTGCAGTACCGGCTGGAAGTGGCTTTGGACGAACTGTTCAGCCACGTCATCTACAGCGCGACCGTCGCCGGCACAAGCCACAAGCCGGATGCGCGTTTGCAAGGGGGGACAGCATACTACTGGCGGGTGACGGCCGAAAACGCCTGTGGCCGCACCACGTCGCTCCCTTTCCGGCTGATCACCCAGGTGATGTACTGCCATACGGTGAATCTGCCCATCCCCCCCGACAATGTCACCGCCTCTGACGTGATGGTGCTGGACGAGCCCGGCATTGTAGACGATCTGAACGTCTATGTGCGCATCGACCACACCTATGTGACCGACCTGTGGGCCACCCTGACCTATGCCAATTCGGGCGAATCGGTGCTGCTGCTGCACCGGCCGGCCTATGGCCTGTTCTGTGAGCAGCGCACCAACATCGACGCCACAATCGCTGATGAAGGTATGGCCCCGCAAGACCTGGCCTGCCAGACGGAGCCGCCGGCTATTAGAGGCTCCATTGCGCCGGTGGGTAAGCTATCCTCGCTGAGCGGCCTGCCATTAGCCGGAGGCTGGCGGCTGAACGTGATGGATGAGGTGAGTCTCGACGAGGGGACGTTGGTCGAATGGTGCCTCATCCCGACCCTGAAGCCAGCGTTTTGCGATGGCGTGACCGCCATGCCCAAGGCTGAGTGTGAGGCGCTCGATGCGCTCTATACCGCCACCGGCGGTTGGCAGTGGGATCGCAACGCCGGCTGGCTGAGCGACAAGAACCCGTGCAACTGGTACGGCGTGCAGTGCCAGAACGGGCACGTGGTGGGGTTGGCGCTGGCGAATAACGGGCTAATGGGCGGGCTGCGGCCGCAACTGAGCGCCCTCTCTTCCCTGACGACGCTGGAGCTATCGGGCAACCCGGACTTGAACGCGCCGCTCCCGCTGTCGTTGGCGGGTTTGGCGCTGGAGCGCTTCTGGTTCGATGACACCGGCCTGTGCGCCCCGCCTGACGGCCGCTTGGCCGGGTGGTTGGCGAGCATCGCCGACGTAAGAGGATCAGGCGAGGCGTGCGCCGTGCGTTACTCGCCTATTATTAGATAGGGCTAGGAAAGAAGTATCTCACAGAGTGCGCATCTGAGGATGCGGACTCTGTAGGCTACCCTACCGCATCCGCCAGGCGGCGCACGCCTTCAACGATGTCGGCCTCGTTCAGGCCGCTGAAGCCGAGCAGAATGGAGGGCGGGGCGGGCTGCTCCAGATGATAGGGCGCGCCGCCGTAGACGCGCACCCCGCGCGCCGCCGCCTCGCGCACCAACCCCACCTCGTCCACCTCCGGCTCCAGGAACAGCATCACGTGTAGCCCGGCGGCCACCGGCGAGAAGTAGACGCGGTCGTCCAGGTACTCCGCCAGCGCGCCGGCCAGCGCCGCCCGCCGCTGGCCGTAGAGGTGGCGCAGGTGGCGCAGGTGGCGCTCGAAGTGCCCCTCGCCGATGAAGTCGGCCACGGCCGCCTGGGTCAGCGTCGGCGCGCCGCGATCCACTAAATCCTTGGCGCGGGTGAAGGGCGTCACCAGCGCCGGCGGCAGCACCAGATAGCCCAACCGCAGCGCCGGGAAGAGCACCTTGGAGAACGTGCCCAGGTACACCACCCGGCCGTCCTCGTCCAGCCCTTGTAGCGCGGCCAGCGAGCGCCCTTCGTAGCGCAGGTCGCCGTCGTAGTCGTCCTCCACCACCACCGCGCCGCGCTCCCGCGCCCAGCCGAGCAACGCTTGCCGCCGGGCCAACGGCATCGTGCCTCCCTTGGGGAACTGGTGCGACGGCGTGACGAAGACGAACCGCGCCCGGCAGCCGGCGGGGATGCGGTCGACGGGCAGCCCCTCGGCATCCACCGGCAGGCCGACCAGCCGCGCCCGGTGCAGGCGAAACAGGGTGAAGGCGTCGCGGTAGCCGGGCGT
>NZ_JAYRVJ010000641.1:0-4674 GCF_041918635.1 Promineifilum sp. (SeqCode) | reverse complement strand
CGGCCCGATCCGGTCGCCGTCGTGAACAAAATGGTCCACGTGCGCCGGCGGGTGCTTGGAGAGGTTGAAATTGAGGGCGATCTGTAGCGGCCAGACGCGCGCGGGGTTGTAGGGCCGGCTCGACACGGGCTGCGCGACCCGGTCGGCGGAGATGATGTCCGCCTCCCACTCATGGGCGTAAATCGGCGCGCCGCTCAGTTCCTTCAGCCGCGCCAGGCCGCCCAGGTGCGAGCGGTGGGCGTGGGTCTGGATGAGGTGCTTGATGTCGGCCGGGCCGCGACCGATGCGGGCCAGTTCGTCCAGGATGAGGTGGGCATCGGCGGCCATGAGGGTATCGACGACGGTCACGCCCTGGCCGTCGTCCAGTAAATAGGCGTGGACTCGGCCACCCTGCGGTTGTCCCAAGCTGTAAATACCGGGGGATACTTCCATCGCCGCTCCTTACGGAACCCATCAGCGCGGAACCCGTTGCCGAAACTCGCACCATCATACCGTATAGGAGCGGCACGTCAATGGCGATTGTTTAGCAGTGCGATTCACAGCCAACCGCCGGGGGTTGGCTGTGAATCGGACACTGACAATCATGTGTACTTGGAGAGGCACAACGGTTCAGAGAGCTGCGGGCGGGCTAAGTCGATAGCTCATCCCTATGCCATCATTTGAATGCCTTGGGGAATTGATGCATGATCCCTTCGCTCAACATATCCGCCATGTGTAAGATGTCCCTATGCACCTCGTCGTAGGCGGCAATATCGCCCGCGAAGTTACCACCGAGACGAGCGGCAGCTTCCTGGAGCGTTAGGTCCAAGTGTGACTTCATCATGGCCTGCATCTCGGCCACCGGCCAGTTCTCCGGGTTGGCCGCGCTCAAAAAGGCGGCGATATCATTGGCATTGGCATACCAGCGTGCGTGTGCGTCGTTGAAGGCCGCGGTATCACTACCCTTGGCTGCGTCAATCAGTTCAGCGGCAATGAGGATATGGTCTTGTAGTAGCGCGGTGAGTTGCTCCCCTGCCGCGTTGCCATAGAAAGGCTTAATCGCGTCGCCGATGTCAACCTGGTTCTGCAATAGCCGTTGGGCGGTCAGGTCTTTGTCGGGCAGATCGGCCGCTGCGCTTATGATATAGAGGCGGGTCCAGGTGATATGATCTTCCCACAGCACTCGCATCGCGTCATGAAAAGCGAGTTGGTTTGCCTTGAGTCTGCCATGCGCCGTTACGGGCGAGTAGGCCATGAAGCCGGCGACGAGGATGAATAACGCGGCCACCGCTCCGAGCACGTAATGCTTGCTATGTCTCATCAGATTCTCCCTTTATTCGCTTGGCCGGTAAACCATGGCTGCCAGGCTATCTGGAGCATCTGCGGAATACCGGATTGTTGACTTGCTAGTTAGTGTCATACTTGGGAGATCTCTTACCACACCGAAGCAAAACCGACGCTCCTTTCGATTCAGGCCACAACAAAAAACACTGGAGCATTTCCATTCTCCAGTGTTCTCATCCGTTCAGAACCCTTGCCTACTCTTTTATTGTGTTGATTCTGGGGGCCGTTGCAATTGGTCTAGCAATTCTTCTTCCGTCGGCATTGCGCCATTCATCTCAAGCTGCGCCAGTTCCCGCAAGACCCCATACTCTTCCCGGCACACGGCGCATTGAGTCAGATGGTGACTGACCAGAGGCATGACCTGAGCAGCCTCGCCCCTTGTCAACTCAAGATCAACATATTGGGAGATCTGATCCAGACATGCGGAACAATCGATCTCCTCGTCTCGCGTATCTCGCACCTGTCTCATCCAGCGCGAAAACTTGGTTTCCATCTTTTCTATACCTATCTTGTAGGTTGCCTGAACGCGACAATCCTTACTTCATCGCCGCCGAAAAAGACCGTAAACGTCTTCGGCTTCGTAGCTATGCGCTGCCAACTGTCGTCTGACCTTCAATCTCGCGTCGTGCAAGAGCTTGTAGACCGCGTTTCGGTTGCTATCCAGCCGCTCTACAACAACATCCATCGGCACCTCGTCAAAGACGATCCACTTGAGTACCTGGCGCTGTCTGTCCGTAAGTCCCGTGTTTACCACCTCCTGGATGAGCGCGCCCACTTCTGCCTGCAGCACAGGTATCTCTGAATCAACGGTTTGGAGTCCTTCTTCCTTCCATTGCAGCCAGTCTAATGAAGGCTCATTCTCGGACAGGGCGTCCAACGATACTCGCTTCCAACGTTCGCGTCGGGCGCGGGTGAGAGCCACGTTGACCCCAAATTTGTAGGCCCAGGTGGTGAACTTGCTGTCTCCGCGAAAGTCGTCGAGCTTGGAGAGGACGGCCATCAGTGCTTCCTGCGCGCAATCCTCGGCCAGGGCTTTGCGCTCGCGGTCGTCCAGGTCGCGCAGGTCGTCCAAATGAGCGACCAGCGTGTAGAGGGCGGCGCGGACGAGTAAGCCTCGCAACTCCTCAATTGCCTCGGTCTGAGGGACTCCTTGACCGGACAGCGTAGCGATCCAGTCCGGGTTGGTGCGTGTGGTTAGCATTCTACTTACGTCCATTCAGCACAGGGCTCGTTACGACCAACTATACATTACAGTACGAGAAATGGGAGCGTCCATAGTGAGCGGCTAATCAACCAGATCGCGGTAGGCCCATGGCTGTCACTGGTTGGCGCGGACGTTATCTTGGGCCAGTCGCGCCGTCTCTGTGATGCGTTTGGCCCGCGTCTCCGGCCGCTTGGCCAGGGCGATCCAGCCCAGGATGGCGTGGCGGGCCGAGCGGGGGAAGGCGTCGAAGTTGGCGCGGGCGGTGGGGTAGTTATCAAACTCGGCCTCCAGGTCAGCCGGCACTTCCAGATTATCCACGCTATCCAGCAGCGCCCACGAACCGTCGGCCTTGGCAGCCTCGATCTTCGCCAGGCCGGCGGGAGTCATGCGACCCTCGGCGATGAGACGGGCGACGCGCTCCTTGTTGGATTTGGCCCAGACCGACCCCGCCCGGCGCGGCGCGAACCATTGCATCGTTCGCTCGTCATCGAGCGTCTTGACCTGACCGTCGATCCAGCCGAAGCATAGGGCCTCTTCGACAGTCGCCTCGTAGGGGATGAACGGCTTGCCGCTGGCGCGCCGGTAGGTGATGAGCCAGACGCCTTCGGGGCGGGTGTGGTTGGCTTCTAGCCAGGCGCGCCAGGCGGAGAGGGTTAAGGGATGGGTGGAGTTAGAAGGAGGTTCTGACATAAGTAGTGGTTTGCCAGGGAGACTTAATCACGTAAGGATTGCACCGTTATAGCTGCCTATGGTTGCGCTTCATCCATAAGTAGAAGCAACTCAAATGACCGCACAATCGGAATGTCGCGAAAGCTCTGTAAATCGAACAGGTCTGCGTCGCCGGTCACAATATAGTCCGCCTTTCCCTCAACCGCACAAGCCAGGAACTTATCATCTTTTGGATCGCGGCACGCACCTGATACTATCAATTCGCCAGCCACGGGGAGAGCTTCTGCGGTCAAAAGATCAATGAGCACTTGCGGATCCACTGCCATATGACGGCGCAGACGCGGCCGAGTAACAACATTGGCTAACTCTTCCAGCATTGAAGGTGACATCAGTACAACGATTCGGCCCTGTTCCCAATATTCAATCAGGCGCGATATGGTTTCCCCTTGGGTGAGCAAATAGCTTACTAACAGGTTTGTATCCAGGACAACCTTCACCGCGCTCACAGTTTAGGCTTTCCCTGACGCTAATTGATCTGCAATCTCCTGCCGCGCCTCGTCGACCAGCCGCAGCGCTTCTTCCTCGGTCAGTGCATTGTAGGCCGCGTTTGCGCCGGATGCCTCTCGCAAAGCGGTAAATCGCGCCTGCCGCCCCTCCTGAACCTCTTTATATCTGAGATAAGCTTGATACTCATCATAGGAAAGAATCACCGCCATTGGCCGCCCATAGGTTTCTACAATGACAACATCACGTTCCACCCGCGTGTAATCGATCGCTTCACGAGTCTGCTTCTGTAGCTCGGTAGATGTAATGACTTTAGGCATCATCCTTCCTCCAACTGTTATATAGATATTATATATCTTCTATAACTCCCAGACAATCCTAAGATGGCATCACTAGCCTACTGACCACTGAATACTGTTTACCGTCAACTACTTACTGACTCCTCGGCCTATACTGCAACGCCTCCGCCAAATGCGCCGGGCCGATCTCCTCGCAGCCGGCCAGGTCGGCGATGGTGCGGCTGACCTTCAGGACGCGGTGGAAGCCGCGCGCGCTCAGCCCCATCTGGGCCATGGCGCTCTTCATCAGCCGGCGGCCGACCTCGTCCAGCACGCAGAACGTGCGCACCTCGCCCGGCCCCATGTCAGCGTTGCTGTAGAGCGCCGTGCCGGCCAAGCGCCGCGCCTGCATCTGGCGCGCCGCCTCCACGCGGGCGCGCACAGCGGCCGACGGCTCGCCCCGGTGCGACGACGACAGTTTTTCGTAGTCCACGCGCGGTACGTCGATGTGCAGGTCGATGCGATCCATCAGCGGCCCGGAGACGCGCTTCTGGTAGCGGGTGATCATGCTGCTGGAACAGGTACAGACGTGCGTCGGGTCGCCGTAGTAGCCGCAAGGGCACGGGTTCTGCGCGGCGATGAGCATGAAGCTGGCCGGGTAGGTGACGCTGCCCGTGGCGCGAGAGATAGATACCT
>NZ_JAYRVJ010000640.1:0-11846 GCF_041918635.1 Promineifilum sp. (SeqCode) | reverse complement strand
TGAGCCTGCGCGAGGAGCTGGAGCCGGCCCCGGAAGCGCCGCGGCCGTCGCCGTTCAAGCGGCTGCTGGGGCGATTTGGAGACTAAGCACAGGACGCTGAAGACCTGTCAGGACAGAAAATATTGGTTGCGCGGCGCATTGTGATAGAATCCACAAGTGGAAGAAAATGATGAATTAGGAATGAGGAATTATGAAGCGCCTCTCGCACCCATCATTCCTAATTCCTAATTCCTAATTCATAATTGCCTGGTCGGAGATGGGCTTGTGAGAAATAGATCACTGATCACGTGGGGCATCATTCTGGCTATCCTGATCGGCAGCGGCGTGCTGACCATCTTGCTGCCGGCGCTGCTGGGCGGCGAGGGGGCCACGCCTTTGCCGAGCACTCCATCCTCCGTGACTATCCCGCTGCCCGTGCCCATCGGCGGGCGCAGCGAGCTGACCCTGCTGAGCTGGCAGGCCATGCTGGCGCTGGCCCTCCTGGTGCCGGCGCTGGTCATCGGGGCCGGGCTGACGCTGGCCCTGGTCTACATCATCCTCTCCCGCCTGGTGGCTCGCAACGCCGCCGACCCCGAACGGCAGCAGAACGCCACCGCCCTGCAAAAGCGCCAGGACGAGCGCATCAAGCAGATGCGCCAGACGCGGCCGACCAGCCGCGCCCCCGAATCCACCTGGCGGCGCTGGCGGGTCATCACCACCGGAGCCATCATCCTCATGTTCGTCGCCTTCGCGACCTTCCTCATCGCCAGCCTGCTCTTCCCCGACCGCCAGATCGTGCGCCAGGACAATATCGTCAACATCGTTAGCCTGGCCGTCTTGGCGGCGCTCCTCATCGCCCTGGTCATCATGATCTTCGCGCTGCGGGCGGATCGGCTGGCGGCCATCGACCAGACGGAGAGCCTGGCCATCCCCTGGGACATGATCGCCGTGGTCGTCACCGGGCTTTTGGTCGTTGGTTTGGGCATTGGGGTCATTGCCATTCTGAACGCGCCGCAGTAAAATCCCGTCGCCCTGGCGCGCCGCTTCTCTGGCGCGCCGGCCACCGTTCAACCGAATCGTGTGTTTGTGGTAGAGCCGGCATGTCCGGCCACTTGCGCGTATAATGCCCGACGCGCAAGCCGATGAGTGAGCAGGGCATTCGCGGATAATGCAGACTACTCGGATGTATTTTCTTAATCGGCGTAATCTGCGAAATCTGTGGATTCTTCTTCTGCTGGGGGGCCGGGATAGGTTCACTATCCGGCCGTGAGTCGGTACAAAGGATTTGAATCTATCGAGGGTTTGGGAATAGACGAATGGGACGTTTGAGACATCCGATTATTGTGGCAATACTGGTGGCGCTGTCGACGCTGGGGCTGCGTTTCCTGTTTGAGTACATCCTGGCGCTGCCGCGCGCGTCCAGCGCGGAGGCGATCCCGATTGACCGGCTGTTCAACGGGCACTACTGGATGATCGCCTTCCTCTTCTCGCTCATCATGGTCATGATGCTCTACGCCGTCTTCGTCTTCCGCCGCGGGGACGACGACGAGACGGACGGGCCGCACATCCACGGCAACACACGGCTGGAGATCGGCTGGACGATTGTCCCCACCCTGGTCGTGCTCGGCTTTGGCGTGTGGGGCGCGATCACGCTCAACGAGATCACCCGGCCCAAGCCGCAGGAGATGGTCGTCAACGTGACGGGCAAGCAGTGGGTGTGGAGCTTTGGCTATCCGGAGCAGGAGGACATCCTCTCGGCCGAGCTGGTCATCCCGGTCAACCGCACCATCGTGCTGAAGATGAACGCCGAGGACGTGATCCACTCCTTCTGGGTTCCCGAATTTCGCGTGAAGCAAGATCTGGTTCCCGGCCGGGAGACGACGCTGCGCATCACGCCAACCGAGACGGGCGACTTCGCGCTGCGCTGCGCCGAGATTTGCGGGTTGAACCACACGCAGATGGTCGCCACCGTGCGCGTCGTGAACGATGAGGCGTTCACCGCCTGGGTGGCGGAGAAGAGCGCCGCGCCGGCCTTCGCCGAGATGACGCCGGAAGAGCGCGGGGCCTACTGGCACAGCGCCGAAGGCTTCGGCTGCATCGCCTGTCACAGCCTGGACGGCGCGCCCGGCGTCGGCCCGACGTGGCAAGGTCTCTATGGCCGCGAGGAGCAGCTGACCGACGGCTCGACCGTCACGGTGGACGACACCTACATCCGCGACTCCATCCTGGACCCCAACAAGCAGGTGACGGCCGGCTTCAACCCCAATCTCATGCCGCAGAACTACGGCGACCAGTTCGCCGCCCGCCAGCAGGAGATTCAGACAGCCGAGGGTGTGGACATCGACATCGTCGCCGACTTCATCGCCTTCATCCAGACGTTGGAGTAGCTTTCTGAGGGAGCAGATATGTTTAAGACACTTCGGATTATTCTATCGTCGGCCCTGATCCGCGGCATCGTCGGCCAGATCATCGGCATGGCGTTGGGCTACGGCTTCATCGCCGGGCTGCGAGCGCTGCGCGGGGCCGATACCCCCTGGATTTACGAGCCGGCGCTGGCCTTCGGGGCGCTGGTCGGCGTGCTGGGCTTCCTGCTGGCCGCGGGCGTGCTGAGCGACTGGCTGCGCTGGGTCGTCGGCCGGCGCACCCCGCTGCGCCATGGCGCGCCGGAAGGCAAGCCGGAATGGTCGCGCTACTTCAACGTGGACTTCAACCACAAGGTCATCGGCATCCAGTACGGCATCTCCAGCCTGCTCATCCTGCTGATCGGCGGCACCTTTGCCATCATGTTCCGCATTGAACTGGCCCAGACGGGGATGCAGTGGTTGACCAACACCCAGTTCAACACCCTGTTCAGCGCCCACGGCATCATCATGATCGCCGCTATCCTCGGCGGCGTGGGCGCGATGGTCAACTACCTGGTTCCGCTGATGATCGGCGCGTCGGACATGGCCTTCCCGCGCCTGAACGCCTTCAGCTTCTGGGTGTCCGTCCCCGCGGCGCTGCTCATCCTGGGCGGCATGGCCATCGGCGGCTGGGACACCGGCTGGGTGGGCTACGCCACGTTGAGCCTGCGCGCCCCGGCGGGCATGGTGCTCTTTCTGCTGGGCTTCTACATCGTCGGCTTCTCGTCTATCGCCGGTTCGGCCAACCTGCTGGTCACCGTCGCCACCATGCGCGCCAAGGGCATGGGCCTGTTCCGCATGCCCATCTTCGTCTGGGGCGCCGTCGCCGCGTCTATTATCCAGTTGACCTCGACCCAGACGGTGGCCGTGGCCCTGACCATGAGCGTGGCCGAGCGCGTCATGGGGCTGAACTTCTTCGACCCGTCCGGCGGCGGCAATCCTATCCTCTACCAGCACCTCTTCTGGTTCTACTCGCACCCGGTGGTCTACGTCTTCGTGCTGCCCGGCCTGGGCGTCATCAGCGAGCTGCTGCCGGTGTTCGCCCGCAAGCCGCTCTTCGGCTATCGCTGGGTGGCCCTGTCGAGCCTGGGCATCGCCCTGGTCGGCTTCCTGGTCTGGGCCCACCACATGTTCACCTCGGGCATGGCCGACGCGCTGCGCGTGCCGTTCATGTTCTCGACGATGCTGGTGGCCGTGCCCACGGGCGTCAAGTTCTTCAGCTGGATCGCCACCATCTGGGAGGGCAAGCTGCCCAAGAACCCGCCCACGCCGCTGCTCTTCGTGCTCGGCTCCATCTCCGTCTTCCTGATCGGCGGCGTGACCGGCCCCATCCTGGGAACCATCCCGACCGACCTGCACCTGCACGACAGCTATTGGGTGGTCGGCCACTTCCACGCCACCATGTTCGGCGGCTTCATCTTCCCGTTCTGCGCGGCGCTATACTACTGGTATCCGAAGATCAGCGGGCGCATGTACAAGGAGTCGCTGGGCAAGCTGCACTTCTGGCTGATGCTGCCCGCGTTCTGGGTCATGAGCATCGGTCAGATGAGCGTCGGCCTGCTGGGCATGCGCCGCCGCATCGCCGACTATGACCCGGCCCTGGGCATCGAGACGACGCACGTGCTCATCACGCTGTCGGCGCTGGTCATCGGCTGGTCGATCCTGATCATGATCTACAACTTCATGGCCAGCACGCGCATGGAGCCGGCCGCCGCGCCGAACCCGTGGCGCTCGCGCTCGCCCGAGTGGCAGATCCCCAGCCCCGCGCCGGAGTTCAACTACGACGTGCCCTTTGAAGTGGTGGGCGACCCCTACGATTACGGCCTGGCCGATGCGCGCTACATCCGTGACGTGCCGGCGGGGACGCCGGTCGCCCCCGTGCCGTCGGGAGACTAATAGAGAAGCGAAGCAAGACCTGACAGGTCTGGAGAGAGTAAGCTGTGGTAGAGAACGAGACGAAACCTGTGAATGGCGATAAGAAGGCGGCCGCCTACCGGCTGGGGCTGATCACGCTGCTGATCCTGGCCGTGCTGACCGCCGCCGAATACTTTGTGAGCATCTACCTGGGGTCGCTGGTGCTGCTCTTCATCATCGCCCTGGTGAAGGCCGCCATCATCGTCCAGAACTTCATGCACATCGCCCGCCTGTGGCGCGAGGAGAGTCACTGATGAGCGCAGTTACCGCGCCGGCGCACGACGCGCACGCCGAGAGCCACGGGCACGAGCTGCCCTATCATCAGCAGTTGCGGGCCAACCGCCTGGGGTTGTGGCTGTTCTGCTTTTCGGAGCTGTTCCTGTTCGGCGCGCTGTTCGCCTCCCGCTTCGTGCTGTGGGGCAACACGCGGCCGGAACTGAGCCAGGTCATCGGCCTGATCGCCACGTCGGTGCTGCTGCTCAGCAGCTTCTTCATGTACCGGGCCGAGATGGGCGCGGCCCACGGCGACCGCACGAAGTTCCTGCGCGGCGCGCTCATGGCCGCCCTGCTGGGCACGCTGTTCTTCGTGATGGTCGTCGTGCTGGAGTGGAACGTCTTCGGCCTGGAGGGCAACCTGTTCGGCATCGAGATCTTCGGCCACCTCTCGACGGCCGACGGCGTCTATGGCGGCGTCTTCTTCGCCATGACGGGCATGCACGCCCTGCACGTCCTGACGGGCATCGCCCTCATCCTCATCATCTGGTGGAACGGCCGCCGCGGCCGCTACACCCCGGAGGATCATTGGGGCGTCGAGGCCACGGCCATCTACTGGCACTTCGTGGACGTGGTGTGGGTCTTCTTCTACCCGGCCCTCTATTTGATGGGCCAAGCCGTGTAGGGGCGGGTTTCAAACCCGCCCTTACAAGGGATGCCCATATGGTAGGGGCGGGTTTCAAACCCGCCCTTCCAAGGGATGCCCGTATGGTAGGGGCAGGTTTCAAACCTGCCCGTACAAGGGATGCCCATATGGTAGGGGCAGGTTTCAAACCTGCCCGTACAAGGGATGCCCGTATGGTAGGGGCAGGTTTCAAACCTGCCCTTACAAGGGATGCCCGTATGGTAGGGGCGGGTTTCAAACCCGCCCCTACAACCGCGATTTTCCAATATGGATCCTATCGCCCGGGCCGCCCTCTCCTCCTGGAGTTGGCGGCTCGAAGTCATCATCCCGCTGCTCATCCTGGCCGCCCTCTTCCTGACCGGCTGGTTCCGGCTGCGTGCGCGCGGCGACCGGACGGGCTGGCAGTCGTTGGGCGCGCCGTGGCGGCCCGTGTCCTATCTGGCCGGGCTGGTCGTCGTCGGCATCGCCCTGATGTCGCCGCTGGACGTGCTGGTGCAGCAGTTGTTCTTCATGCACATGATCCAGCACTTGCTGCTGATCATGATCGCCCCGCCGCTCCTGCTGCTGCCCAACCCCATGCCCTTTATGCTGTGGGGGCTGCCCGCGCCGCTGCGTCTGTCGGCCGGCGCGGCGCTCAACCGGGTCATCCACAAGGAGTCGGCCCTCGGCCGGCTGCTGCGGCCGGCCACCAGCGCCGTCGCCGTCTGGTTCATCTACCTGGTCATCATCATCGGCTGGCACGACCCGGCGCTCTACAACGCGGCGCTGCGCAGTGAGTTCGTCCACGACCTGGAGCACCTGACCATGTTCCTGGCCGGGATGCTCTACTGGTGGGTCATCAGCGGGGCGGGGCCGCGGCTGAACAAGCAACCCAGCCGCTACGCCAAGATCGGCTTTTCCATTGCCGCCGTGCCGCCGGCGATGGCTCTGGGCATTGTGCTGGCCTTCAGCCCCGGCCCGGTCTACTCCTTCTACAACGACATGCCGCGCCTGTGGGGCATCTCCGTCATGGACGACCAGCGCATCAGCGGTATCGTCATGTGGATCCCCGGCGGCATGATGCACTTCATGGTGGCGCTGGCGCTCATCTTCCGCATCCTGACCGGCGAGGGGCGCAAGCCGAGCCAGAAGGGGCCGGCCTGGAGCGACGAGGATGCGCTGGCCGCGCCCGGCGCGGCCGGAGGGCAGGCGTGAGTCGAATCGGCGCGCTGGCGCGTGCCCTGGTGGGGCGGCGCTGGCGGTGGGTAACGCTGGCCGTGCTGGCCCTGATGGCGGTGCTGGCCCGGCTGGGGGTGTGGCAGCTCGACCGGCTGGCCGAGCGCCGCGCCGCCAACGCCCAGCTGGCCGCCGCGCTGGCCTCCTCCTACATTTTCGTCAACGAGGACGTGACCGCCCAGGCCGGGCAGCCGCCGGCCGCGACCGACCCTGACCTCGCCAACCGGGACGTGTTCCTGACCGGCGAGTACGACTTCGCCCAGCAGCGCATCCTGAAGCTCCAGAATTGGGAGGGGCAGCCGGGCGTCCACCTGATCACGCCGCTGGTGCTCGAATCGGGCGCGGCCGTGCTGGTCGACCGGGGCTGGATACCGGACGCGGAATACGAGGCGGGCCACGCCTTCGACGAGGCGACCGGCCCGCAGACGGTCAGCGGCTACATCGCCCTGACCGAGACGCTGCGCCGCGCCGCGGCCGGCGCGGCCGAGCCGGGCGTGGAGCTGTTCCGGGTGGACGTGGCCGCCATCGCCGGGCAGCTGCCCTATCCGCTGGCCCCGTACTACGTGAGGCTGGCCCCCCAGAGCGAGCCGGACACGACGCTGCCCGTCGCGATCGCCAAGGAGATCGACCTCTCCGAAGGGTCGCACCTGAGCTACGCGGTGCAGTGGTTCATCTTCTCGCTGGGGTTGGGCGTGGGGTATGTGCTCTACGTCAACCGCTGGCTGTCGCAGCAGGAAGCCGAGAAGAAGAATCCGCAGATTACGCAGATTACGCAGATTTAGGCCCCGCGCCGCGAGGTGGTGTAGGGGCGGGTTTCAAACCCGCCCCTACGACGTGCCATCTACCCATGTAGGGGCGGGTTTAAAACCCGCCCCTACGGCTGCAAACGTGCAAGAGATAAGTTCCTACTAAATAAGTGCCTGTCACCATGTTGACACTTTCAAGTCACTGTATAATGAGTACCCAGCGAGATTCTCGAAAGGGCTGGAACCCTGCCGTTGTTAGAAAGCGTCTCTGATAGACAGGTCGCGCCGGTTTACTCTTAGAATCGGCGTCATCTGTGAAATCTGTGGATTCTTATCATGGAAACGACCGGACGATTGCGCGAGGGATGGCCGTCACTGTTGCTGGTGTGGGCGATGTTGCTGGTGGCCAGCACCGCCGTCTTGCAAGCCGATCTGGTGGACGGTCTGTACGTGCTGCCCATCGTCGCCACGGTGGCGATGGTGGCCGGCTGGCTGCTGGCGAAAAGCGTTTTCTCCGACCGCACCGCCCACATCTTCGCCATCATCTACGGCATCTTCTTCATCTTCTTCTTCGTCGGCACCACGCTGCCCTATGAGGGGCCGTGGCGCGAGCGCGTCTTCGACCTCATTCGCCGGCAAGCGGACTGGATGCAGAAGGCGGTCAGCGGCGGCATCAGCCGCGACGGCATCATCTTCGTCATCCAGACGACGACCGTCTTCTGGCTGCTCGGCTATCTGGCGGCCTGGTACACCTTCCGGCGCGGCCGGGTGTGGCGCGTGATCATCCCGGCCGGGGTGGTGCTGCTGAGCGTCGTCTACTACTACAACGGCCCCCGGCCGCTGCTGGGCTATCTGGCGCTCTACACCCTGCTGGCCCTGCTCTTTGTGGCCGTCACCCACCTGACCAGCGAGGAAAGCCACTGGCGGCGCGACGCCGTGCGCTACGACCGGGGCATCCAGTTCGACTTCCTGCGCGCGGGCTTGGTGGCGGCGCTGGTGGCGCTGCTGCTGGCCTGGAGCCTGCCGGGGCTGAAGGCCAGCACGACCATCAGCGGCGCGGTAACCGAGGCCGGCGGGCCGTGGCGCGCCTTCCAGGACACGTGGACGCGGCTCTTTTCCTCCCTGCGCTCCTACGGCGCGGGGACGAGCGACCCCTACCAGAACACGCTGGTGCTGGGCGGGCCGCGCAACGTCGGCAACGCGCTGGTCATGGACGTGCAGGTGGGCCAGGAGTTGCCCTATGGCGTCTACTGGCAAGCCATCGCCTACGACACCTATGACAACGGCGGCTGGCAGGCGGCCGAGAACGACGAACCGGAGTTCATCCACTACCCCGACGACGGCGCGCTGAACGTGCCCATCACGCTGTCGCGCAACGTCATCACCCAGACCGTCACCAACTACCTGCCCAACTCCAGCATCCTCTACGCCGCCCCGGAGGTGCTGAGCACTGACCGCCAGATGATCGTGGACGCCGGCTACGATCCCGAGGGGCGGGCGCTGATCACGTCGCTGCGCTCGCGCTTCATCTTGCGCCAGGGCGACCGCTACGAGGTGACCTCGCAGGTCTCGCTGGCCGACGGCGGCAGCCTGCGCGCCGCCTCGTCCGACTACCCGGCGTGGGTGACCGACCGCTACCTGCAAGTGCCGGACAGCATCACGCCGGAGACGCTGGCGCTGGCCGAAGACCTGGCCGGCAACCAGCCCACCGCCTACGACAAGGCGATCGTCATCCGCAACTACCTGCGCAGCAACATCAACTACAACGACCAGATCGCCGCCGCGCCGCCGGGCGTGGAGCCGATCCATTACACGCTGTTCGACATTCAGGAGGCGTACTGCACCTATTACGCCTCGGCCATGGCGATCATGTTGCGCTCGCAGGGCGTGCCGGCGCGCATGGTCAGCGGCTACGCCCTGGGCGAGTACGACTCGGCCAGCCAGAGCTACCGCGTGCGGGCCGTCAACGCCCACACCTGGGTCGAGGTCTACTTCCCTGAGTACGGCTGGATTCAGTTCGAGCCGACGCAATCCCTCCCCGTCTGGGAGCGGCCGAGCACGACCGACCCCAACCTGAGCAGCGCCGTCGACTCGGCCCTCGCGCCCGATCCGGCGAGCCTCTTGCCGCCGGAAGACCTGACCGACTTCGAGCGGGCCGACGGCCTGCAAGAGGGGCTGGAGGCGCAGGGGGACGCGGCGCGCCGCCGCGCGATCGGGTGGCGGGTAGCCATCGGGGTATTGCTGCTGGCGCTGGCCGGCGGGGCGATCTACGTGACCACGACCTACAACCGCCGGGTGGAGGCGGACGTAGACCGCAGCTATCTGCGTCTGGGCGACTGGGCGCGCTCGCTGGGCATCCCCTGGCGCACGACGCAGACGCCCTATGAGCAGGCGGATTCGCTGGTGGCCGTTGTGCCGGAGGGGCAGCAGCCGGTGCGCAACCTGACGCGCCAGTACGTGCTGCGCCAGTTCAGCCCCGCCCGCGCCTCCGACGCCGACTTCGACCCGCGGCAGGAGTGGCGGGTGTTGCGGCCGTTGCTGCTCAAGAAAAGCGTCTCTAACTTCCTGAACCGTTCCAGGAAAAAGGGTTAGGTTCTGTTGTAGGGGCGGGTTTCAAACCCGCCCCTACTGCGTTCCTAGACGCGGGATACCATCCCGCGCTACAATCCCCTTCATTGTGGACAACCAACCCCTCAACGCCCCCGCCGCGGCCGACGCGGCTGAACTCTTGCGCCACGTCGAGCGGCTGCAGGCGGCCGTGACGGAACAGCAGCGCACCCTGATGCGCGCCCCGGACGAGGCGGCGCGCGCGGCGGCCCTGCGCGGCACGGGCCTCCTGGTGCGCCAGCTGGCCGAGATGCAGGAGGCCGCCCAGCGGCTCGACAAGGAGTGGCGCGCCCAGGCCACCCGGCAGGGGCGGCTGCGCGCCCTGCAAGAGGTCGGCGCGGCCGTCAACTCCTCGCTCGACCTGCCGGTCGTGCTACAGCAGGTCATGGACGCCATCATCCGCCTGACGCGGGCCGAGCGGGCCATGCTGCTGCTGTCCGACGGCGGCGAACTGGAAGTCAAGGTGGCCCGCAATATATCGCAGGAGACGCTGGGCAACGAGGCCTCAGGCGAGATCAGCCGCAGCATCGTCCGCCGCGTGGCCGAGACGGGCGAACCCATCGTCACCCTCAACGCCCAGGAGGACGAGCGCTTCTCTTCGCAGCACAGCATCGTCAGCTACAAGCTGCGCTCCATCCTGTGCGCCCCGCTCAAGATCAAGGGCCAGACCATCGGCGTCATCTACGCCGACAACCGCATCGCCAGCGGCATCTTCGGCGACGCCGACCGCGACCTGCTGGCCCTCTTCGCCGACCAGGCGGCCGTCGCCATTGACAACGCCCGCCTCTTCCACGAGGTGGCGGAGATGAAGGAGTTGATGGACAACGTCTTCGCCTCCATCGCCAGCGGCGTCATCACCATCGACGAGACCGACCGCGTGGCCCTCTATAACCATGCCGCCGAGCGCATCCTGGGCGTGCCGGCCGAGTCGGTGCTCTTCCAAACGTATCGCGCCGTGCTGGCCGCGCTGGGGCTGCCCATTGACCACCTGGTGCAGGCAGTGAAGCGCGAGGGGCGCACGCACAGCGCCGAGATGGACCTGAGCGCCCAGCCGCGCAGCAGCGCGACGACGGTCAACCTGACCGTCTCGCCGCTGCGCACGGTGGAGAACGAACGGCTGGGCGGCGTGGCGCTGCTGCTCGATGACGTGTCGGAGAAGAAGCGGGTGGAGAGCCTGCGCCGCTATCTGCCGCCGGCGCTCGTCGACCGGGTGCGCGACCTGGACGCGGCGCAACGGCCGCAGCGGCGCACCATCACCGTCCTCTTCGCCGACATCCGCGACTTCAGCCGCTACGGCGAGTTCGTCGATCCGGAAGCGTTGATTCAACTCGCCAACGGCTTCTTCACCGAGGCGGTGACGGCCATCAACGAGCACCACGGCCTGATCGACAAGTTCATGGGGGACGCGGTCATGGCCCTGTTCAACACGCCGCTGAACCCGATGGAGAATCACGTCGAGCAGGCCGTCCGGGCCGCGCTGCGCATTCAGGAGCGGCTGGCGGCCTACCAGCGCACGCTGCCGCCGGATCGGGTGCTGCACTTTGGCATCGGCCTGCACACGGGCGAGACGGTCGTCGGCAACGTGGGCAGCGCCCAGCGCAAGGACTACTCGGCCGTGGGCGACGTGGTCAATCTGTGCAAGCGCTTGCAGGAGTTGGCCGGCCGCGACCAGACGATCATCAGCCGCGACGTATACGACCAGGTGCGCCACCTGGCCCGCGTGGAACCCCTGCCGCCGGTGCAGGTGAAGGGGCGGCGGACGTTGGAGGAAGTTTACCGGCTGGTGAGTTTGGTATAAGCGCGGGGGAGCAGGGGGGTGGGGGAGCAGGGGAGCGAAGAAACAGAGTCCGCATCCTCAGATGCGGGCGGCCCGTCACGAATCGAGCATCCTCAGATGCGCGGTCTGATTCTCCCCTGCTCCCCCGCCCCCCAGCTCCCCGCTCTTACTCCGGCACATGCGGGTGCAGCGGAAACGCCTCCTCCGGCGGTTCCTCGTCGGGGAAGGGCGGCAGGTCGAACAGCTTGCGCCAGGCATACGTGCCCAGCAGCTTCATCGAGGCGATGACCGGCGCGGCCAGAATGGCC
>NZ_JAYRVJ010000639.1:0-2001 GCF_041918635.1 Promineifilum sp. (SeqCode) | reverse complement strand
GCTGGCCGACGGCGGACTGCTGCGCCACCTGTCGCCCAAAGCGACCGAGGCGCTCATCGCCGATGGCGTTATTAGCGGCGGCATGATCCCCAAGGTGCGCGCTGCGCTCGACGCCCTGGAACACGGCGTTCCGCAGGTGCGGATTGTGGATCTGGCCGGACTGCGCGGCGGCGGAGGGACAATATTCAGTAGACCAGTTCACTAACAACCAACGACTAACCATTAATCTTAACACTTCGGAGAATGCACATGGACAAACAATCAATCATCGCCGACGAAGCCCGCTACGTGATGCAGACCTACCGGCGGGCGGAAATGGTGCTGGAGCGCGGCGAGGGGGTTTACCTCTATGACACCGACGGCCGGCGCTACCTCGACTTCATGGCCGGCATCGCCGTAGTGGCGCTGGGGCACAGCGACCCGGAAGTAGCCACCGCTGTGGCCGAGCAGGCGGCCACGCTGACCCACGTCAGCAACCTGTTCCACACCATCCCCCAGGTCGGGCTGGCCCAACGGCTGGTGGAGCACTCCTTCGCCGACCGCGTCTTCTTCACCAACTCCGGCTCGGAGGCCAACGAGGGGGCGCTGAAGTTCGCTCGCAAGTGGGCCAGGGCGCGCGGCGGCGAGGGCCAACACGAGATCGTGGCCTTCGGCGGCAGCTTCCACGGCCGGACAATGGGCGCGCTGTCGACGACCTACAAGGCCATCTACCGCGAGCCGTTCGCGCCGCTGGTTCCGGGGGTCTGCTTCGCGCCGTTCAACGACCTGGACGCGGCGCGCGCGCTCATCTCCGACGCCACCTGCGCGGTCATCGTCGAGCCGGTGCAGGGCGAGGGGGGCATCCACGCCGCGACGCCCGAATTTCTGCGCGGCCTGCGGGCGCTGTGCGACGAGCACGGCGCGCTGCTCATCTTTGACGAGGTGCAGTGCGGACTGGGGCGCACCGGCCGCCTGTGGGCGCACGAGGCATATGATGTCACACCTGACGTGATGACCCTGGCCAAGCCGCTGGCGAACGGTCTGCCCATTGGGGCCATCCTGGTGACGGAGGACGTGGCCGCGGCCATCGGGCCGGGCGAGCACGGCAGCACCTTCGCCGGCGGGCCGGTCGTCTGCCGCGCCGCCCAGGTCGTCTTCGACCGCGTATCCCGGCCGGACTTCCTGGCCGCCGTCGCCGCCAATGGCGACTATCTGCGCCGGCGGCTGCGCGCGCTGGACAGCCCCCACATCGTTGACGTGCGCGGGGCGGGCCTGCTGGTCGGCGTGGAACTGGACGTGCCCGTCGCGCCCATCCTCGCCGCCGCCCGCGCGCGGGGGCTGCTGGTCATCAATGCCGGCGACAAGGTACTGCGCATCGCCCCGCCGCTTATCGTCACGCCGGAGCACATTGACGACGCCGTCGCCATCTTGAGCGAGTGTGTGGGGCAGGCTTAAGCAGAAGAAAGGTTCCAGGTTCCAGGGGCCAGGTTCCAGGGGAAGAGCGCTCTACCCTAGAACCTGGCCCCTGGAACCTGGCCCCTAAAGAATGACCGACCTCAGCATCAGCCCCCTGACGCCCGACGACTGGCCGGCAGTGCGCGCCATCTACGAGGAGGGCATCGCCACCGGCCAGGCCACCTTCGAGACGGTCGCGCCCGACTGGCCGGTCTGGGACGCGGCCCACCGGCCCGATTGCCGGCTGGCCGCCCGTCAGGAGGGGCGCGTCGTGGGCTGGGCAGCCCTCAGCCCGGTGTCGGCCCGCGCCGTCTACCGGGGCGTGGCCGAGGTCAGCGTCTACGTGGCCGCGGCGGCGCGCGGGCGGGGGGTGGGCCGCGCCCTGCTGGCGGCGCTGGTCGAGGCGTCGGAGGCGGCCGGCGTCTGGACGCTACAGGCCAGCATCTTCCCGGAGAACGAGGCCAGTGTGGCGCTCCATGTGGCGTGCGGCTTCCGCGTCATCGGGCGGCGCGAGCGGCCGGCCCAACTGCACGGCGTCTGGCGCGATACGCTGCTGGTGGAGCGGCG
>NZ_JAYRVJ010000638.1:0-21275 GCF_041918635.1 Promineifilum sp. (SeqCode) | reverse complement strand
TGGACGCTCAACTCACTGAGTACTTCATCTACCGATTGTGTATGCCAAATTGTCATGTGTTGTTGTTACCCACTTGGGCCTACGCCTCGTGTGGCGCAAACCGGGCGAGATTATAGGAAGCGGGACGGGGGTTTACAATCCGATAATCCTGAATGTTCTGTTAAACTGGGGGAAGAGGAAGAATCCGCAGATTACGCAGATTGGTGCGTAGTCGTTGGTATCGGGTGACTAACGACCAATATCCAACCACCACCCAAAAATCTGCGTAATCTGCGGATGATTTCTTCTGAAGATAAAAATGACGAGGGACGAGCAACTGGAGGCGCTGGTGGCGGCGGTGCTGGGGGCGGGTAAGTACCGCGCCGTCAGCCCCGACTTCGTGCGGGCTATCGGCGCGCGCGAATTGGCGGCGCGGCCCAACCTGAAGGCGGCCATCAAGGCCACCAAGAACGCGCTGCACCAGGCGGGCGGGGCGTTCCTGGACGCGCCCATTGACTATGGCCGCGCCCTGGCCCGGCTGCGTGAGGCGGCCGGCGACCCGGAGGCGTTCCGCGCCGCGTGCCGCGCCGTCATGGCCCTGCACACCTCGACCCGCGAGCGGCTGCCCATCCTCGACCAGTTCTACGCCGTCGCCCTGGCCGGCGTGCCCGCGCCCGGCCGCGTGCTCGACGTGGCCTGCGGCCTGAACCCGCTGGCCCGGCCGTGGTTGCCCTTCCCGGCCGAGACGGTGTACGTGGCCTACGACATCTACGCCGACCAGATCGCCTTCCTCAACGACTTCTTCGTCCTGACGGGCACGCCCGGCCGGGCCGAGGTGCGCGACGTGATCGGCCGGCCGCCCGACGAGCCAGCCGACCTGGCGCTCATCCTCAAGACGCTGCCCTGTCTGGAGGCGATCGACCGGCGCGCGCCGGAGCGGCTGCTCGACGCCGTGCCCGCGCCGCGGCTGCTGGTCTCCTTCCCGGCCCAGACGCTCGGCGGGCGGCGCAAGGGGATGGCGGCGCACTACGAGACGCAGTTTCGCCGCCTGCTCGACGCCCGCGGCTGGCCGGCGGAGCGGTTCGAGTTCGCGACCGAGTTGGCCTTCCTGGTGAGAAAGGGGTAAAGAGCTCACGCAAAGACGCAGAGAGGCAAAGGGGGCAAAGCGAAGATATCTTTCTCTTCTTTGCGTTCTTAGCTTCTTTGCGTCTTTGCGTGAGCTCTTTATCTCTTGCGTGAGATTCTCTTATTGGGCTGAAAGGGCTACAATAGAGGCGAATCGAGAAGAGGCAAGCCCATGACAACCGATGAAACCGCCGTCGAGGCCGTGGTCACGGCCGTCAAACAGTCCAAGAAATACCGCGACACCAGCGAAGAGACGATCCGCCAACTGGCCGTGGAGGCCGTCGCCACCCACAAGAAGGCCAAGCCGGCCGAGAAAGCCGTGCGCCGCCGGCTGCACAGCATCATGGCCCCCTACCTGGGCGATCCCGACTACGCCGCCGCCGGCCGCCGCCTCAACGAAGTCTTCGTCGCCGGCGACGAGGCCGCCATCCGCGTCGCCTGCGCCGAACTGATGCACGCCCACCTCTCCACGCGGGAGCGTCTGCCCATCCTGGATACCTTTTACCGCGACATCTTTGCCGTCACCGGGCCGCCCGGCCGCCTGCTCGACATCGCCTGCGGCCTGAACCCGCTGGCCTTCCCGTGGATGGGGCTGCCGGCGCTGGGTACCGACTTCGTCGCTTACGACATCCACGAGCCACGCGTCACCTTCCTGAACCACTACTTCATCCTGCAAGGGCTGCCGCCGCTGGCCTTCGTCAAGGACGTGGCCCTGCAAGCGCCGACGGAGAGCGGCGACGTGGCCCTCTTCCTGAAGGAGATGCCGCGCTTCGAGCGCAACTACCCCGGTCGCGGGCGCGCCCTGCTCGACGCCCTCGATGCCCACTGGCTCGTCGTTTCCTTCCCGACCATCAGCACTCACGGCGGCCGGAACCTGACCAACCGCTACCGCGACTTCTTCCACCAGATCATCGACGGCAGCGGCTGGCCGGTCACCGAACTACTCTTCGACACGGAGCTCGTTTTCTGCGCCGAAAAGAAGCCAGTGGTCAGTAGCCAGTGATCAGTGGTCAGTAGTCAGTGGCCCACGCACGTTGACCACTGACAACTGACAACTGACAACTGACCACTGCCCCCTGACCACTGCCCCCTGACCCCATGCACCGCTTCTTCGTCTCGCCAGAGCAGATCGCCGGCCACCTAGTCCACTTCCGCGCCGACCAGGCGCGCCAACTGCGCGACGTGCTGCGCCTGCGGCCGGGCGACGCCGTGGCCGTCCTCGACGACACCGGCCAGGTCTACCGCGTGCGGCTGGAGCGCGTCTCGCGCGAGCGGACGGACGGCATCATCGAGTCGCGCGCGGCTGCTGGCGGCGAGCCGGCGGCGCACGTGACGCTCTACCAGAGCTTGCTCAAGCGGGAGAAGTTTGAGTGGGTCTTGCAGAAGGGGACGGAACTGGGCGTGACCCGTTTCGCGCCGGTCATCAGCCGGCGCGCCCTGGTGCGCGAGGCCGGCGACAAGCTCGACCGTTGGCGGCGCATCATCGCCGAAGCGGCCGAGCAAGCGGGGCGGGGCCGCCTGCCGGAACTGCGCCCGCCGGTCGCCCTGGAGGACGCCCTGCGCGACGCGCCCACCTACGCGCGGGCGATCATCCCCTGGGAAGCCGCCGAGGGAGGCGGCATCCGCGCCGCGCTGGCCGGCCTGCCGCCCGCGCCGGCCGTGGCCCTGTTCATCGGGTCGGAAGGGGGCTTCGACCCGGCCGAGATCGAGGCGGCGCGGGCCGCGGGCCTCATGCCCATCACCCTGGGGCCGCGCATCCTGCGCACCGAGACGGCGGCGCTGGTCGCCGTCGCCCTGGCGCTGCACGAGTTGGGCGAGATGGAGCGAGTGCATGAGTGACATGCCGCCTCCGCTTGGCGCGCCCACGCCGGACGCGCTGCGGGCCATCGCCGACGAACTGCGGGCCGTGGCCGCGTTCGGGCTTAACTTCGCCCGCCCCGGCTCCCACGACGAGGAGCGCTGGGAGCACGTGTTGGCCGCCTGCGCCCGGCTGGCGGCGCTGGCCGGCGGCGGCCCGGCCGACGAGCTGCTGGCCCGCTACCACGCCAACCACTTCGATGTCGGCCCGATGGCCAGCGGCGAGGCGGCCGTGTTCCACGATGGCAAGCTGCTGCTCGTGCGGCGCACCGACGATGGGCTGTGGGCGCTGCCCGGCGGCATCACCGACCCTGGCGAGACGCTGGCCGAGACGGCGCGGCGCGAGTTGTGGGAAGAGACGGGTATCGCCGGCCGCGTGACGCAACTGTTGGGCGTCTTCGATTCGCGTCTCTGGCACAGCGAGAAGCGTATCCACTTCTACCACGCCGTGTTCCGGATAGAGGCCGATGATCCGCGCCCGCGCCTGACAGTCGAGGCGTCGGCCGCGGCCTACTTCGGCGAGGACGAGCTGCCGCCCCTCTCCCCCGGCCACCACCTGCGCGCGCCGTTCGTCTTCCGCCAACTGCGGGGCGACGCGCCGCTGCCCTATTTCGATCCGCCCGATTCGAGCCTATGAACATCAACGGCAAGACGCAACTCATCGGCCTGCTCGGCTGGCCGGTCGGCCACTCCTTCAGCCCGGCCATGCACAACGCCGCCGCCGCCGCGCTGGGCCTCAACTGGGCCTACGTGCCGCTGCCCGTCCGGCCGGAGAGTCTGATCTCGGCCCTGGGGGGGCTGGCGGCGCTGGGCTTTCGCGGGGCCAACGTCACCGTGCCGCACAAGGAGGCTGTGCTGCCCTATCTCGACGCCGTCTACCCGACGGCGCAGACCATCGGCGCAGTCAATACCATTGTCATCGGCGACGGGCGATTGACCGGCTTCAACACCGACTGGTCGGGCTTCCTGGCCGACCTGGAGGAACACGGTCTGGCGCTCGACGGGCGCGATTGTGTGGTGCTGGGCGCGGGCGGGGCGGCGCGGGCCGTGGTCTACGCCCTGCTGCGGGCCGGCGCGCGGGTGGCGGTGCTGGCCCGGCGGCCGGAGCAGGCGGAACAACTGGCGGCCGACCTGCGCGAGGGTCTGCCCGAGGCGGCCGCGCCGCGAGCCGCGACGCTGGCGAACCTGGCCGGGATCATGGACGGCGCTTACCATCCGGTCATCATCAACACGACGCCGCTGGGCATGGCCGGGGCGGAGGCGGCTTCCCCGTGGCCCGAGGGCGTGCCGCTGCCGGGCGACGCCTTCGTCTACGACCTGGTCTACAACCCGCCGCAGACGCCGCTGATGGCCCAGGCCGCCGCCGCCGGCTGCCACACGGCCAATGGGCTGGGGATGCTCGTCAACCAGGCCGCCGAGGCGTTCGAGTTGTGGACGGGGCGGCAGCCAGAGCGGGCTGTCATGAGACAAGCGGTTATCGTGTGAGGCGAAGAGGCTCACGCCAAGCGCGCAAAGAGCGCCAAGAACGCCAAGAAGAGTGTTCTCTTTTGGCGCTCTTTGCGTGAGCTCTTTACCCCACGTTCTACGGAGGGCCTATGTCCGCGGACTTGATTTTGACTAACGGCCGCGTCTACACCGTTGACCCGGCGCACCCGTGGGCCGAGGCGGTGGCCTGCCGCGACGGGCGCATCGTGGCCGTCGGCCGCGCGGCCGACGTAGAGGGGCTGGCCGGGCCGGGGACGCGCCTTATCGACGCGGGCGGCCGGCTCGTGCTGCCCGGCCTGACCGACGCCCACGTCCATACCCTGCTCTACGCCATCCAGCGCCGGCAAGTAGACCTTTTCGGCCTGACCGACCTGGTCGCCGTGCGCGAGCGGCTGGCCGCGGCCGTCGCCGCCGCCGCGCCGGGCGAGTGGGTGCTCGGCCGGGGGTGGGACAGCAACCGCTGGGAGGCGCAGCCCACGGCGGCGCTGCTGGACGAGATCGCTCCGCGCCACCCCGTCGTGCTGACGAGGATGGACATGCACACCTGGTGGGTCAACAGCCGCGTGCTGGCGCTGGCCGGCGTCACGGCCGAGACGCCCGACCCGCCCGAAAGCCACATCGGCCGCGACGCCGGCGGCCGGCCCAACGGCCTGTTCAGCGAATGGAACGCCATCGCCCTGATCGAGCGCCACCTGCCCCGGCCGGACGCGGCGACGCTGGCCGGCTGGCTGGCCGAGACGGTGACCGAGGCCAACCGGCTGGGGCTGACCGGCCTGCACGACCAGCGCATCGAGCGCGAGGGCGCGGAGAGCCTGCGCCTCTTCCAGGCGCTGCGGCGCGAGGGGCGGCTCACGCTGCGCGTCCACAGCAACGTCGCCGCTGACTACCTCGCCGAGGCGGCGCAACTGGGGCTGCAAGCGGGCTTCGGCGATGACAATCTGTGGCTGGGGCACGCCAAGGCGTTCGCCGACGGCACGATGGGCTCGCGCACGGCCTTCATGCTCGCCCCGTTTGAGGAGGAGCTGGACAACACGGGCATCGCCGTCACCCCGCCCGAACAGCTGTGGAGCCACCTCGTCGCCGCGGGCGAGGCGGGCTTCCCCATGTCGGTGCACGCCATCGGCGACCGGGCGGTGCGCGAGGTGCTGGACATGATGGGCGAATGGGCGGCGACGCGGGCCGGGGCCAGCCATCTGCCCATGCCCCAACGCGTCGAGCACTTGCAGCTGATGCACCCCGACGACCTGGAGCGGCCGGCGCGTTATGGCGTCGTCGGCTCCGTCCAGCCCGTTCATCTGCAGAGCGACTGGCGCACGGCCGACCGCGTCTGGGGCGAACGGGCGCGCTACGCCTACGCCTTCCGCTCGCTGCTCGACCGGGGCGCGGCGCTGGCCTTTGGCTCCGACGCGCCGGTCGCGCCGCTGAACCCGATGCTGGGCATCTACGCCGCCGTGACGCGGCAGGACGAGGCGGGGGAGCCGGCCGGCGGCTGGTATCCGCAGGAGCGGCTGAGCGTGGCCGAGGCCATCGCCGGCTACACCCTCGGCCCGGCGCGCCTGTCGGGCAAGGCCGACCGCCTCGGCTCCCTCGCGCCCGGCAAGTACGCCGATCTGGTTGTCCTGTCGCAGAACCTGTTCGAGATCGAGCCGCAGGCTATCCCTGACACAAAGGTGTGGTTGACGCTCCTCAATGGGCGGGTTGTCTACGGGGAAGAAGCGTGACGGCGGCGGATTAAGAAGCTCACGCAAAGCGCGCCAAGAACGCCAAGAGCGCAAAGAAGGGCAAAGCTTCTTTGCGCTCTTGCGTCTTGGCGTCTTTGCGTTTAATCTTTTCTTTGCGTTCTTTGCCTCTTGGCGTTCTTTGCGTGAGCCTCTTAGCATCTGCGAAAAACACACCATGATCATCGGCATGGACTTCGGCACGACGAACAGCGGCATGGCCGTCTACGATGGGCAGGCGGTGGAGGTGCTGCCGCTCGACCCATCGGCGGCCAACCCGCGGGTGGCGCGGACGGCGCTCTACATCACCAACGAGCAGTCGGTGACCATCGGCCGGGCCGCCATCGACCGCTACTTCGAGCACAACCTCAACCGGCCGGTCAAGATGCAGAAGCTGTGGGTGGGCGAGATCGAGGTCATCGCCGACCGGGTCTACTACGTCACCGACGTTTACACCTGGGCCGACGCCCTCTCGCCCGGCCGCCTCTTCCTGTCCATCAAGACCGGCCTGCGCGACAAGAACTACCCCGGCACGCTCATCGGCCAGTTCTACTACTCGCTGGAGAACCTGATCGCCCTCTACCTGTCGGTCACGAAGGCGCGGGCCGAGCGGCTGCTGGGCCGGGAATTGCGCCAGGTGGTGCTGGGTCGGCCCGTCCACTTCGCCGCCGACGCCGACGGCGACCGGCTGGCCGAGGCCCGGCTGCTGCACGCCGCGTTCCGCGCCGGCTACGAGACGGTCTACCTGCAATATGAGCCGGTGGCCGCCGCTTACAGCTACGCCCTCGACCTGGCGCGGCCGGAGAACGTCCTGGTCTTCGACTTCGGCGGCGGCACACTGGACATCACCGTCATGCGCCTGGGCGAGGGGCAGCCGCGCGTCCTGTCCACCGGCGGCATCGCCGTGGCCGGCGATGTGTTCGACCAGAAGCTCGTGCGGGCCAAGCTGCCGCGCCACTTCGGCGAGGGCAGCCTCTACGGCCCGCGCCACAAGGCGCTGACCGTGCCCCAGTGGATCTACGACTCCTTCTCTGACTGGCAGACACTGCTGCAACTTCAGTCGGCCGAGAACAAGCAAATCCTGCGCGAGATCGCCCAGACCGCCCAGCGCCGCCACCAGATTGAGGCGCTGTTGGCCCTGGTCAGCAGCAACTATAGTCTGAAGCTGTTTGACGTGGCCGAGGGAGCCAAGCGGGCGCTGTCGGACAAGCGGGGCGCGGAGCTCTACCTCGACGGCCCCGGCTTCAACGTGCGCGAGTTCGTCACCCGCTCCGAGTTCGAGGGCATCATCCGCGGCGAGACGCGGGCCATCGAGCGCCATCTGGAGGAGACGGTGCGCCAGTCGGGCCTGTTACCAGAGCAGATCGACACCGTCATCCGCACGGGCGGCTCGGCGCTCATCCCCGCCTTCCACGAGATGCTGGGCCGCCACTTCGGCGAGGCCAGGGTGCGCAGTCTCGACACCTTCAGCAGCGTCACCGCCGGGCTGGGGGTCATCGCCCACCGGCTGGAGCATGGTGAGGTGGAGTTGCCGGCCCACACCCCGGCCGACTTCGCCAACCTGCCGGAGCCGACGGGCGGGCGGCTGAAGGTGCGGCCGGTGAATTTGGGGTTGTTGCAGAGGCGGATTGGGTTGGAAGAGCGGGGGAGCGGGGGCGCGGGGGAGCAGGGGAGAGCGCTGGTGTTGTGGGGGCAGCCGAGCACGGGGGAGATCGTGCGGGCCGAACTGATGGCCGCTCTGCTGCCGGAGGGCGAGGTAACCGAGGGCGAGTTGGGCGCATATGGCTGGCGGGAGCCGGCGCGGGGGGCGCTGCTGGTGGACGCGGACGCGCAGCTATTGCTGCTCACGTCGCGCTACCGCTTCCTGCTGACGACGGCGCGGCAACTGGCCGACCTGCGCGCCGCCGGGCTGACCATCGAGAACCTGCACCAGTTCGCCGCCCGCGAGGCGGTCTGCGCCGTGGCCGACTGGTCAGCGGCGCGCGGGGCGGAGCGGCTGCTGCTGGTTACCTCGACCGGCTTCGCCCGCGCCTACCCGCTGGAGGCGCTGCGGCCGGCCATCGAAGCGCCCGTGCCGCTCCAGTTCGACACCCCCCTGCCCGGCCTGCCGGTGCTGATGCGCGGCGTGTCGCGCCGGGAGGAGGTGACGCTGGTCACCGAGGGCGGGCGGGCCGTGCGCTGGCCGCTGAGCAAGTTGCCACTGGTGGGGGCGCAGGCCATCAATTGCGGCCAGGACGAGGCGTTCGACCGGGTGGCGGCGGCGCTGGCGACCGCGCCAGACGGCGAGATGGTGCTGCTGCTGGCCGACGGCTACGCCCGCCGGCTGCGGGCCGAGTGGGTGATGGAGCCGCCGAAGGCCAACGTGAAGGGCAAGGCGCTGGCGGCGCGGGGGGCGGCGGCCGTGGCGCTGGCCCCGGCCGGGCTGCTGCGCGTGTTGACCGACCGCCGGCTGTTGGCCGCCGACGGCCATGCGCTGCCGCTGGACGTGGGGACGCGGTCGCACCGGTTGGTGAAGTTGGGGGAAGGGGAGGCGGTGGCGGTAGTCCTCCAGGCGTAACAGGGCGCTCGCCGATCTATCCGGTCTTCTTCTGAGCGGCGCGTAGCTGCTCAATGGCCGCGGTCACATCTTCCAGCACTTGATCCTCTGACACATCCGGCAATTTCTTGCGCGGACGATCAATGACAGTAAAGCGAGTCTCGCGCTCGGCAATGAGTTGCTCAAGTTCCAGGGGGAGTGTGAATATCCCGCTAACGCCCGCCGCGAACGGTATGACCTCTTCGACCGCCTCCAAATTCAGCGGCCCGTAGATGTGGGGAAACGCCTGCCCCGCCTCATAACAATCCTCGTAGACCAGGTCGGCCGTCAATCGCGGCGGGTCAATGACCAGCAGCACCAGATCGGTCTGGCCGGCATAGAGGGCGTTGGCCGGGCCAAGGACTTGCTCCGGCGTGGAACAGTGGATGAAGCCTTCGGAGGTGAGGGTGTTGGCGCGGTAGTCGCCGGTCAGCAGGGCGGCTTCCCAGTCGTGACGGTAGGCGATGTGGAGGATCATGAAGCCAGATTATGCCCGTGTGTAGGGCGATTTGGCAAATCGCCGCTTGTAACGCGGATGGGTAACCCGCGTTCTGAGTAGACCACAGCTGCGGGTTGCCAACCCGCGCTACAATAGCCCTCTTGACAAAACTAATAACTCGTTATATATTTTCTTTTGTAATTAGTAACTGGGTTCATAGTTTTAGCAATGTCCGTCCGTAACGCCATTCTGGGCCTTCTGGCCGACCACCCCCGCCACGGCTACGAGCTGCGCGCCGCCTTTGAGGCATTGGCCGGCGGCGAGGCGCTGTGGTCGGTCAAGCCGGCCCAGGTCTACACCACCCTGGCCCGCCTGGAAGAGGGCGGCCTGGTGGCGCAAGATAGCGTGGAGCAGGACGGTGGGCCGGAGAAGCGCATCTACAGCCTGACGCCCGAGGGTCTGGTGGAACTGGTCGACTGGCTGGGCAGCGGCGCGCCGGCCGAGCACCACCGCGATGAGTTCTTCATCAAACTCATGCTCAGCCTGAGCACCGACGTGGTCACCCCCTATCGCGTCATGCAGGCCCAGCGCAACAAGCTCTATCAGGAGTTGCACGATCTGACGGCGCGCCGCAATCGCGCCAACCCGCGCGCGGAACTGGCCCAGATCTTCCTGCTCGACAAGAGCATCATGCATTTGGAAGCCGACCTGCGCTGGCTAGACTTGATCGAGGCGCGGCTGGACGACATCCGGCGGCAACCGCTGCCGCGACCGCCGGTGAAGCCCCGCGGCAGACCGAGGAAAAATCAGGAGTAATCATGGCTCTCATATCCGCTACCAATCTCAAGAAGGTCTACGGCTCAGGCGAGACGGCTGTGACCGCGCTCAACAACGTCTCGCTGCAAGTGGAGCCGGGCGAGTTTGTCGCCATCATGGGCCCGAGCGGCTGCGGCAAGTCCACGCTCATGCACCTGCTGGGCGGCCTCGACCGGCCGACGAGCGGCTCGGTGATGATCGACGGCCACAACCTGACCGACCTGTCCGACGTCAAGCTGACCGAGTTGCGCCGCCGCCGCGTCGGTTTCATCTTCCAGTTCTTCAACCTCATCCCGGTGCTGAACGCGCTGGAGAACGCCGCCCTGCCCATCACGCTCGATGGCGTGCGCGGGGCCGAGGCCAAGGAGCGCGCCGCCGACTGGCTGCGCAAGGTGGGGCTGGACGACCGGCTCGACCACCGGCCCGACCAGCTCTCCGGCGGCCAGCAGCAGCGCGTGGCCGTGGCCCGCGCCCTGGTGGCCGACCCGGCGCTCATCCTGGCCGACGAGCCGACCGGCAACCTCGACACCAAAGCGTCGGAGGAGATCGCCGGGCTGTTGCGCCAGGTCGCCAACGACTGGGGCCGGGCGGTGGTCATCGTCACTCATGACCCGCGCATCGCCGCCTACGCCGACCGGATCATCTTCCTGAAGGACGGCGCCATCATTGATCAGACTATACTGGAGCCGCGCGGCAGCCAGAACGGCCAGAACGCGGAGATGGTGGCCGGGAAGCTGCACGCCTTCGGAGACTAGCCATGAACATCCAACTGACCCTGGCCGGCCGCTACTTGCGCGGCCGGAAATTGCGCACGACGCTGACCACGCTGGCCATCGTCTTCGGCGTGCTGGTCATCTTCGGCATGAACTCGCTCTTGCCGGCCTTTGTCAATGCCTTCACGGCCAATATCATGGCCGCCACCGGCCAGGTGGACGCGGCCATCACCCTGAAAACATCCGACGCCTTCGACGCCGAGGTGGCCGACCGCGTGGCCGCCGTCGAGGGGGTGCGCGTCGTCTCCGGCATCCTCGACCGGACGATCAACCTGCCGGCCGACTACCTCGATAACGACCCGGCCCTGCCCGACCCGGCGTCGGCCCTTTCACTGGTGGGCATCAACGTGGCCCAGGCGACGGCCCTGCACAGCTACCAGGCCGTCGAGGGGCGCTTCCTGGAGGACGGTGACACGGACGCGGTCGTCATCAGCCGCAGCCTGGCCGACGTGGCCGGACTGGGCGTGGGCGACACGCTGACGCTGCCCACCCCCACCGGCGAGACGGCGCTGACGATTGTCGGCCTTTTGCCGACGCAGGCCCAGTTGGGCAATGAGAAAGTGCTGGTCACGCTGAGCCAGGCGCAGGCGATGCTGGATATGCCCGGCCGCATCAACACCGTCGAAGCCAACTTCGGGGCGGTGGACGAGACCGAGCGGACGGCCATCGAGGAGGCCATCCTGGCCGAACTGGGCGAGACGTTCCAGTTGGGCGGGCTGGCGGCCAACTCCGAACTGCTGGCGAACATGAAGGTGGCCCAGGCCATCTTCAGCCTGCTGGGCGCGCTGGCCCTGCTCATGGGCGGGTTCATCATCTTCAACACCTTCCGCACTGTGGTGGCTGAGCGGCGGCGCGACATCGGCATGTTGCGCGCCCTGGGGGCCAGCCGGCGGACGATCCTGGGCACGTTCCTGGCCGAGGGACTGATCCAGGGCGTCATCGGCACGGCGCTGGGGCTGGTGGCCGGCTATGGCCTGGGGCTGCTGGGCACGGCCGCGCTAGGGCCGGTGCTGAGCCGCATGATGAACGTCGACATCGGCCGGCCGGTCGTCACGCCCGGTCTGGTCATCGGCAGCATCGCCATCGGCGTCGGCGTGACGCTGCTGGCCGGGCTGCTGCCGGCCATGAGCGCCGGGCGGGTGACGCCGCTGGAGGCGCTGCGGCCGTCAATCGGCGCGGTGTCATTCCGGCGGCTGGTCGGCGTCGGCTTCTGGGCCGGCGTGGTGATGATCGCTCTGGCCGTGGCGGCGCTGCTGACGGAGAACATCGCCTTCATGGGCGCGGGGACATTCTTGTTCATCATCGGGCTGGTGCTGATCGCCCCGGCGCTGGTCAACCCCATCGCCCACTTCTTCAGCCGGCTGCTGGCGATCCTGTTCGCCCGCAGCGGCACGGCGCAGCTGGCCGAGGGCAACCTGTCGCGCCAGCCGTCGCGCGCGGCCATCACCGCCAGCACGATGCTGATCGGTCTGGCCATCCTCATCATGGCCGCGTCGGTCATCACCAGCGTGACCATCGGTTTCGGCCAGGTCATGCGGCGCAGCCTGGGCAGCGACTACATCTTCGTGCCGCCGTCCGTCGCCGCCTGGGGCAGCAACGTCGGCTCCGGGGCAGAGTTCGCCGAGGCGCTGCGGGCGGTGGAGGGCGTGGAGTTGGTCAGCACACTGCGCTTCGCGCCGACGCAGGCCGCTGGCGTCTCCCTTTCGCTGCTGGGCATAGACCCGGCGACTTACCCGCAGGTTAGCGGCCTGACCTTCAGTGAGGGAGACGAGTCGGCCTATGCGGTGCTGAAAGATGGGCGGACGGCCATCATCAGCCCCATCGCCGCCGTCAACACCGGCGCGGGCGTTGGCGATGGGATCAAACTGATGACGCCCACCGGGCCGCAAGCGTATCGTGTGGTGGGCATCGGCGGCGACTACCTGAACGCCAAGATCGGCACGATCTACATCTCCCACGACAACATCGCCGCCGACTTCAACCGCACCGAAGACGTGCTGGTGCAAGTCAATCTGGCCGCGGGGGCCGATCGGGCCACGGCCGAGGCGGGCATGAAGGCCGCCGTGCGCGACTTCCCGCAGTTTCGCATGATCTCCGGCCAGGAGTACATTGACGAAAACCTGGCCGTCTTCAACGCCGCTTTCGCCGGCATGTACATGCTGGTGCTCTTCCTGGCCGTGCCGTCGCTCATCGCCATGGTCAATACACTGGCCATCGGCGTCATCGAGCGCACGCGGGAGATCGGCATGTTGCGGGCGGTCGGCGCGACGCGCAAGCAGGTGCGGACGGTGGTGCTGGCCGAGGCGCTCATCCTGGCCGCGCTGGGCACGATCTTCGGCGTACTGGCCGGCCTCTATCTGGGCTATATGGGCGTGGAGGTGATGAAGGTTGCCGGGTATCCGATGGATTACATCTTCCCGACGACGGGCGTCGTGCTCGCTCTGGTAGCCGGTGTCCTGTTCGGCGTGCTGGCGGCCATCATCCCGGCCCGGCAGGCGTCGCGGCTCGAGGTCGTCCAGGCGCTCCGCTACGAATAAGAAGGGAATCCACAGATTTCACAGTTTACGCAGATTAAGAGAAGAGGCTCACGCCAAGTTCGCCAAGGACGCTAAAAACGCAAAGTAAGAAGGGGCATCCCTTTTGCGATCTTAGCGTTCTTGGCGCTCTTGGCGTGAGCCTCTTTTTAATCTGCGGATGATTCCTCCTATTTCGTGCGATGGCCGTAGGTGCGCCAGCGGAGGAGGCGGCGCTCGGCCAGGGCGACCAGGCCGTAGAGGGCCATCGCCATTGCCCCCAGCGTCAATAGCACCACGAACACCTCATCCGTCTTGAACTGGTAGCGCGCCGTCACCAGCAGGAAACCCAACCCCTGGCTCTTGGGCTGGACAAACTCGCCCACCAGCGCCCCGATGACGGCCAGCGTCGCGCCAACCTTCAGGCCGGCCAGCGCCGTGGGCAGCGCGGCCCGCAGTTCCAGCTTGCGGAAGGTCTGGACGCGGGTGGCGCGCAGGGAGTGCATCAGGTCATAGAGCTCGCGGGGCACGGAGCGCAGCCCGGCGATGATGTTGATGAGGATGGGGAAGAAGACAACCAGCGCCGCCGCCAGCACCCGCGACCAGTACCATGACTGCACCCAGATGGTCAACAGCGGGGCGACAGCGATGATAGGGATGGCCTGGGAGGCGATGAGGTAGGGCGAGAGCAGGCGCTCGGCCAGCGGCGACTTGGTGAGCAGATAGCCGAGAGGCATGGCCACGAGCGCGCCGATGATGAGGCCGGGCACGACCTCGCTCAGGGTAACCAGCGTGTGGCGGGCCAGGCGGCCGTCGCTCACCAGCCGCACAAACGCCGCGGCCACGTCGGCCGGGCCGGGCAGGATGAACGGGGGATAGCCGGCCCAGGTGACGAGCAGGTGCCAGATCAGCAGCAAGGCCAGAAAGGAGACGGAGAGGGTCAGCCAGGTGGGACGCGCGTCCAGCCAGCGCCAGAGGGGAGTACCGCGGTTCATATGGGCCGGCGATCCGCGTGGCCGTTGGCGCCGGCGACGCCGTTGACCGGGCGCACAATCGCCACCCGGTTAACGACGCGCTCGATGCGCACGATTTCGTCCCGAGCAATGGGCTGGCCGGCGGCCGAGCGCGCCCCCAGGTTGACCATACCCGTCCCGTCGCGATAGACCACTTCGCCCAGGCCGTTGGCCGGGACGGGGATGACGACCCGCGCCTCGCGCCCCTCGGCGTCAATGGCGTCGGCCGCCTCCTCCACGCGACCGCGGTTGGGCCGGTAGACAAGCACGGCCTGAGCCACGAAGGCGACCAGCAGGCCGAGGCCGAGCGACCACAGCACGCTGGCGGCCGGGCCGGCGTGCAGCAGCAGCCGGGCGACCAGCCCGATAATGCCGAAGGCGGCCGCGCCCAGGCCCAGGGCATAGATCGTCGCGCGGGCCAGGATGCCGCCGGCGTTGCCGGGCGGTCGGGTGCGGCTACCGGCGGAAAAGCTGCGCAGGAGCGACAGCAGCGCCGCGCCGATGAGTACCAGACCGACGAGGAGTACCAGGCCAAAGACGATCACCAGAGCCGCGCCCGACCACGTTCCGTTCATGCTTGCGATTATAGCTGACAGTTGCCAGACCTGACAGGTGGGCGGCCAAAGGCGCTCTAACGGGAACAAGCCCTATGGCCGCCCACCCGTCAGGTCTAGGCGGCCTCTACTCCACTGCGCCACTTTGTGCTATACTGCGGTGCTGTCACGCCGCCGCAAGGCGGTTTGACAATGTCTATGCTGAGCATCCACGAGCTACGCGGATGCGCTCGCAATAATCTGCTAAATCTGCGTATCTGCGGATGATTTTCCTTTTCAGGAGTAGATGGGAATGGGCAAGTCACAACCAAAGCGCCGCACCACGACGAACCGTGGTCACCAGGCGAACAAATCGTCCAGCGCCAAGAAGCGCAACATCAATTGGGTTCGCATTCTGTTGATCATCATCGGCATCTTGATCGTCGCCAGCATGGTTCTTTCGATGTTCATCGTGCCGGGCAGCTCGAGCGTGTTCTAGACGGCCAGCGACAGGTAGAGAACAAGAGAGCCGGCGTGGGAACCCGCGCCGGCTTTTGTGCGTTTGGCCGATCGTAGCGCGATTTGGCAAATCGCGTTACAGGTCGCGGCGCTCGACGATGAACGTCGGCACCGTCGAGCCGCCGCCGGCCGATACGTTCAGCAGCGGGTCGGTTGAGAGGCGCGTCAGGCAGCCGTCGGCGTACTCGCCGTGAAAGACGAACGGCGCGGTGTCGAGCATGCGGTTGAAGATCTGCAGGCGGCCGTCAATGATGCTCGGATACGGCTCGTTGGGGATGCGCACCCGCTCTTGCACCACGTGGGGGGTCTCCAGCGCCGTCTGCACCGCCCCCTCCCAGCCGCTGGTGTTCGTCTGCCAGCCGAGCACGATGCCCCGCCCACCGTAGTCGTCGTTGGGCTTCAGCACGAACTGCTCGCGGTACTTCAGGATGAACGGGAGCAGATCGACCGGCATGCCCCGGTAGGTGGTGCGCCGCTCCTCCACCACGCGCGTCCACGGGATGTGGTCGCGGATGGCCGCCGTCTCCGCTTCGTCGAAGAGGCTGTCGTTGCGCTCGTCGCTGAGCACGGCCAGACTGGCCTTCTTGTAGAGCAGCTTGCAGGCGAACGGGTTGACCATGCACACGTCGCGGTTGCGCACGGCCTGGACAATGGGGCCGTCCAGCCCGCAGCGCTCGATCAGTTCGGTGATGAGCACCCGCTTGTAGATCAGGTCGATGCGGAAGTCGCCGTCGTAGAGCGCGCCGTCGCGGTACTCCACCTCACGCGGATCGACGATGCGGGCCTGAATCCCCTGGGTGTTGAAGTAGGCCAGGAACAGCTCGAACTCGCTGCGGGTGGGCACTTCCTGCCAGTCGAGGATGGCGATCTGCGGCTTGCGCCCGCCGCCGAACTGGCGATAGGCGTTGAGCAGAACGTGGAGCACGCTATGGCGCGTGGGCACGGGCCGCACAGCGTATTGTCGCAGGAAGCGGCCCATGGCCGGCAGGCCGAAGAAGACCTCGTTCAGCACGTCGTTGTAGGCGCCGGCCGCGGGGACTTCGGCGTTGTACTCGGTAAACTTCAGCTCCAGCTCGTCGTTCTCGGTGATGAAGAAGGAGTCGAGCCGGCTCAGCGGGGCGTGGACTTTGTAGCCGGGGTCGATGTGGATGAGCGACTCTTCCCAGTCGAACAGACCAAATTGGGCGCGAAACTCACCGTCGGCCACGGCGGCGTGGGAAATCTTCTCGAAGGCGGTCAGCAGCGGCCGGATGCCGTGGCGCATGTAGGTATACTGCTGCGGGGTCAGGAAGCGGGGGCGCAAGACGGTGCAGAGCGGCCGGTCGCCAAAGAACAGCCCGCGCACCCGCAGTTGTTCGTCCAACTGCTCCTGCGACTCGGCGGCCACGTCGTCGGTCAGCAGATCGTGGTAGGTGATAATCGCTTCGGTCAAGGACATAGGACACCTTTTTACGAGCAGGGGAGCAGGGGGGCGGGGGTGCGGGGGAGAAAAAGAGCGCTCATTGGTGGCGTTCTTCTCTCCCCTGCTCCCCCGCACCCCCGCTCCTCTGCGCTTCTTCACCCATTGAACATTCGGCTCCACTTAAGCTCAGTGACCTGCGGTCGCGGGTTGTGGGCCAGGTCGATGACCAGGTCGGCCATGTGGCGGACGCACCACTCGAAATAGGTGGGCGTCAGCGAGTTGATGTCCATGTCCGGGGCGGGGTTCATGAAGTCGATGGCGTAGGGTACGCCGTCGCGGACGGCGAACTCGACCGTGTTCATGTCGTAGCCCAGGGCGCGCACCAGCTTCAGGCAATCGTTGACGATGCGCTCCCCCAACTCGGGCGACAGGTGGGCGTGGTCAACGATGTACTTGCGCTGGTGGGGGTCATAGCGCATGGGCAGCACCTCTTCCTGACCCAGGCACATGCAGCGCACGTAGTGATCCCAGCGGATGAACTCCTGCAAGACCATCGTGTGCAGGCCGGACTGGTTGTAGGCGTGCCACAAGTCTTCCTTGGTGTGGCAGATGAACACGTCCTTCCAGCCGCCGCCGTGGGCGTCCTTGAGCACGCAGGGCATGCCGACGTACTCGATCAGCCCGTCCCAGTCGAGCGGGTATCTCAGATTGCGCAGGCTCTCGTCGTGGACGATGCCCGGCACGTAATCCTTGTTGGGCATGACGATGGTCTTGGGGTGGGCCACCCCCAGGCGGGTCGCCAGTGACGCCTCGAAGAACTTGTCGTCGGCCGTCCACATGAACGGGTTGTTGATGACCGTCGTGCCCTGCAGGACGGCATTCTTCAGGTAGGAGCGATAGTAGGGCAC
The DNA here is from genome assembly GCF_041918635.1 of Promineifilum sp. (SeqCode). Taxonomy (NCBI): domain Bacteria; kingdom Bacillati; phylum Chloroflexota; class Ardenticatenia; order Promineifilales (SeqCode); family Promineifilaceae (SeqCode); genus Promineifilum (SeqCode); species Promineifilum sp. (SeqCode). The sequence continues at coordinate 3,620 of NZ_JAYRVJ010000638.1, read as the reverse complement.
TTCGTGCGAGATGCGGTCAACGATGACCGCGTACTCGCTCGGCTCGTTCATCTTCGTGCCGCCCAGCTTCACGAACTCGGCCGTCACCCCCTCGTCGCGCCGGTTCACCTCATCGATGAACGCCGGGGGAAACGACCACTCTCGTCCGACAATCAGGCCTACTTTCTTTGTCATGGTCTCCTCCTCGGTAGGGGCTAGGGGTTAGGGGCTAGGTTCTAGGGAAGAACGTCCCGCTAGGATACTAGAAGTCGTACCAGGACGCTCTTCCCTAGCCCCTAGTCCCTAGCCCCTAATCATGTCCGCCCATATACAACCGTATCATCTGATGCCAATAGGGCCAGTCGTGGGCCCAGCCGTCCCACAGGCGCAGGGCGTTGCCGATGCCCTTGCTCCACAAAACGGTCGAAAGCCGCTCGCTGCTGTAGCGCAGGCTGTCGTCGCGGCCGACGGCCAGGATGAGGTCTTGCCGCCGCAGCGCCTCCAGCCGCCCCCCATCGTTCTCGTTGGCGATGAAGTCGCAGGGGCTGTTGAAGTAGATGTTGTCGTCGTAGTAGCCGTCGGTCCAACGGGCGACCTCGTAGATGCCGCTCAGGCCGATGGCCCGGCCGACCAGGTCGGGGTGGCGCAGGGCGAAGGTAAGGGCATGGTAGGCCCCGAAGCTGGCCCCGACGGTGATCATAAACGGGTTGCCGTTCTTCTGGCGCGAGAGGGGCAGCACCTCGTCGGCCAGGTAGCGGTCGTACTCGATCTGCCGCCAGGCGCGCGCCCCGGGGTGCTTCCAGCGGGCATACCAGCTCTCGGCGTCCACGCTGTCGACGCAGTACGCCTGAAGCTGGCCGCCGTCGATCAGGTCGCCCAGCGTGTTGAACATGCCCCGGTCTTCCCACTCGTAGAAGCGGCCCATCGAGGTCGGAAAGACCAGCAGCCGCGCCCCGGCGTGGCCGACGATGAGTAGTTCCATGTCTCGCCCCAACGCGGGGCTATACCAACGGTGATATTCGCGATGCATCGACTGTGTGATTCCCTCTCCTGCGTTGCTTAGGTAGGTTGCACCGCCGCGGTGCGACCCACCTCAATCCACCCGGTGATTAGCGGGGGATTTTAGCATAGGCGGGGTGGGTGGGCATCAATTAGCAGTAGTTCACGGGAACAGCCTAAGACCGGCCCGAGCGCCGGACACATGCCAGAAACCGGATGGACGGATGGACGGCCGACCTGACGGCGTTGGTTATACAGACGTTGGGGCTGCTGGTCGGACAGATGATCAGGAAAGAGGGTGTCACTAGTACCGGGTTTGCCACTAGTACCGGGTTAGGAATGAGAAGGTTCATTCCAACGACGCTCGTTACAGCTGCGGCGCACCAAATAGCGGAGGCACATGAATTAGATATCAATCTTGATCGGATAACGTCTACAAGAGTTGGTTGCACACTATTGAAGATGCGCCTACCCAAGGAACGTCAACAGCGTGGAGGGAAGAGAGGATGGATGGTTGCCTTAGAAGACGTGATTCGTTGGGGTGAAAGCTATGGTCTAGATCCCAACCAAATAACAGGATTAGATGTATCCCCTCATCCGCAACCCGGTACTAGTGGTAAACCCGGTACTAGTGACACCATCGCCAAGCTTGGTACCCCACCCCGACTCGCCTCTGGTACGACGAGTTCTAGACCTCAGAGGTTTGGGAGAGGCTGCCCGGTGAGGGTGACGACGACGCGACGCGACCCGCCGTCGTCGCGGTGCTCGCACAGATAGATGCCCTGCCACGTCCCCAGGGCCAGCCGGCCGCCGGCGATGGGGATGGTCAGGCTGCTGCCGAGGAGCACCGCCTTCAGGTGGGCGGGCATGTCGTCCGGCCCTTCGCTGGTGTGGCGGTAGTAGGGGGCGTTCTCCGGGGCCAGCCGGTTGAAGTGCGCCTCCATGTCGGCGCGCACCGTCGGGTCGGCGTTCTCGTTGAGAGCCAGCGAGGCCGAGGTGTGGCGGATGAACAGGTGGGCCAGGCCCACGGCGAACTGGCCGATCTCCGGCATCTGCCCGACGATCTCGCGGGTGATGAGGTGAAAGCCGCGCGGGCGAGGAAGCAGGGCGAACTCGCGTTGAACCCAGTAAGTCACAAGCGAGCCTACGACTCAAATAGTGATCGAGGGAGACCTGACTGCCGGATGATTGAGCGCAAAGTACCCTGCTGTACCTCTTTATGGTTGGGTACGGGTACAGTGACCGTTTTATCGGCGGTTCGTTTCTGCATCACAATGTGGCTGCCACGCTGGCGGATCTTGACAACCCTTGTGCTGCGAGAATGTCGCACACCTCTTGCCCAGACAGCACACGCAACTTACCCAACGAGGACTCCTACTTGTGTGACGAATACTTCGTTGTGTAGTCTCTCTTGAATTTCGGATGGATCGGCAACTTCAAGGAATAACTCAATCGCCTCGACCAGGTTGTCGCGCGCTTCTTCAACGGTCATCCCCTGGCTGGCAATGTCCAACTCCGGGCACGTCGCTACATACCACTCCCCCTCACGCTCGATGATCGCGGTGAATTGCTGGCGTCTCTTCATAACTTGGTGACTCCATGACTCATCAACCAGTAGCGATTCCAGTTGGGCATTGTAAGCGCTCGCCAGACAATGATCAAATAGCTAGCAGGATAACAACCTGTGCTATGCCGTCGCCTTCCCCAGGATAATCTGCTCCCGGTTATACAGCCGCATTGTCGCCACCAGCGCCACCGCGCCGATGGCCGCCGTCAGCAGGCTGCACATCGCCACCCGCACCGCGTCCAGCGGCAGCCCGCGCGACATGTCGGTGATGAAGTACAGTTGGCCGATGGTGGGAATGAGGTACATCCAGCCCTGCGGCCGGATGGGCAGCACCGACAGAAATAACGACGGCAGGAACCCGGCGAAGGCGATGAGCTGGGTATAGGTCTGCGCCTCCTTCACCGAGTGTGCGTAGGACGCGACCAGCATCTCCAGGGCCACGGCCATGAAGGCCACGGGGATGATGAGGCCCACAGCAGCCAGGATCACGTTCCAGCCCACGCTGAGTTGGATGTTGGTGAACTCCTGCACCTGGGGGAGGCCCAGCAGTACGAGGAAGAGCGCCGTAGCCAGGAAGGTCGCCATCAGGGTGAAGGCGAAGACGGCCAGAAACTTGCCGATGACGAATTCGCGGCGCGGCACGGGGTTGAGCAGCAACGGCTCCAGCGACTTGCGCTCGCGCTCGCCGGCCGTCGCGTCCACGGCCAGATAGAAGCCGCCGTAGAATACAGCCGTCATCATCACGACCGGCAGCAGGTTGAGCACGAATGTGTCCTGGCTCCGGACGGCCGTGCCCGCGGTGGTACTCACCCATTCGACCGGCACGGCGTTGCTGATGGCCGGGCTGATGCCACGAGCCAGCAGGCGCAGGCTGCCGATCTGGTTGCTGTACTGGTTGATAAGCGACTGGGCGCGGTTGGCGGCGATGCTGCCACTCTGGTTCGAGTCGTCCACCAGCAACCGCACCTGGGCCGGCGCGCCGCGGGTAAACGATTGGCCGAAATCATCGGGGATGACCAGCACCACGGCCATATCGCCGCGCCGCACCGCCTCTTCGGCGTCCTCCGGCGCTTCC
>NZ_JAYRVJ010000637.1:0-2712 GCF_041918635.1 Promineifilum sp. (SeqCode) | reverse complement strand
CGGGCCGTCCCCGCCGTCACGCCGGCCGATGCCACGCCGCTGGTCTTCTCGGCCGAGCGAGCCGTGGCTCATCTGGATGTACTCGCCGCCACACCGCGGCCCGTCGGGTCGGACGCCAGCGCGGCCGTCCGCGCCTACCTAATGGATCAGATTCGCGCCCTGGGCTATGAGCCGGAGGTGCAGAGCGTCAACGTGTTGCGCCACTTCCCCGGCCATCCGGAGACGCACCTGATGAGCGTCAACAACGTTCTGGTACGCGTGCCGGGCAGCCAGCCGGGCGGCAAGGCGCTGCTGGTCAGCGGCCACTACGACTCCGTCCCCGCCTCCGTCGCCGCCAGCGATTGCGGCATGTGCGCCGTGACGACGCTGGAGACGCTGCGAGCGGTGGACGCCGCGGCCGACGCCGGGCAACCGCTGCGCAACGACGTCATCTTCCTCTTCACTGACGGCGAGGAGATCGGCGTGGCCGGAGCGCTGGGCTTCATGCGCGACCACCCCTGGGGGCGCGACGTGGGGCTGTCGCTGGTCTTCGAGGGACTGGGCACGGAGAGCGCGCCGATGATCTACGTCAGCGGCGAGCGCGCCGGAGCCATCGCCGGCGAGGCGCTGGACGCCATGGCCGAAGGGACGCGCTACCCGCTGGCCTCCTCCTTCCTCAACGACTTCATGTGGGCCGTGGCTGGCAACACCGGCTCCGACCTGGACGGCTTCCTGGTCAACGACGCGCCGGGGCTGGGCTTCATCTACCTGTCGCTGAACACGGTTGCCTCCTATCACAGCCCGGCCGACAGCCCGGCGCGGCTCGACCCGCGCAGCGTGCAGGGCATGGGCGACTTCGCTCTGGCGACGACGCGCCACTTCGGCAACCGGCCGCTCGACGCGCTGCCACGCACGCCCAATCTGGTGCTCTTCGCCCTCTGGCCGGGCCTGGTCGTCCGCTATTCGACTGCGCTGGCGCTGCCGCTGGCGGCGCTGGCAGTCGTCGTCCTGCTGGCGGCGCTATACCTGCGCTTCCGGCAGTCGGAGTTGTCGATCAAGGGGCTGCTGGCCGGGGCCGGCGTCTGGCTTCTGGCGCTGCTGACGGCGGTCATCGTCGTCACGGCCGTCTGGTGGCTGACCCGTTTCCTGACGCCACATTTACATAACATGACAGTGGGCGGCTGGTACGGCGGCGAGTTCTACCTGGCCGGCGCGCTGGCGCTGACGCTGGCCGTGGCGCTCGGTTGGTGGGCGGTGGCGCGGCGGCGTATCGCTTCGGCCGATCTGGCCGCGAGTGGGGCGGTGTGGTGGGCGCTGCTGGCTCTGCTGACGGCCGCGGCGCTGCCGGGGCTGAGCTATCTGTTTGTCTGGCCGCTGCTGGTGCTGGCGCTGGGCTGGCTGATCGCCGCGCGCTGGCCGGAGCCAGGCTGGCGGGCGCTGGCGTTGGAAGCGATCGCGCCGGCGGCCGTGGCCGTGTGGCTCTTCGCGCCCGTCTTCTACTGGCTGTGGATCTACACCGGGCGGGCCGAGGGCATGAACGGCCCGCCGATGGCCGCGCTGCCGGCCGTCTTCGCCTGGCCGGTGGCGTGGTTGGCCGCGCCGGTGGTGGCGTGGCTGGCGGGAGAGCGACGAACAACAGGCGACGAACGACGCGTGAAGCGTGGTCGTTGGGCGTTGATCGTTGGTGTGCTGGCCCTGGCGCTATTTGCTATCCCTGCCCTGTTCCTGCGGTCGTCGGTTGACCGGCCGTGGGCGAACAGCGTGGTCTATACGCTGGATGCCGACGCGGGCCAGGCGTCGTGGGTGGCGTTCAACGACTCCCGCGCCGGACGGGGGACGCGCCACGTGCTGGACGAGTGGACGCGCCAATTCCTCCCCGACGGCGGCCAGCCGGCCACGATTGACCCGTGGCTCGTTCCGCCCTGGGACACGCCCTACCCGGCGCTGAGCGCAGACGCCCCGCTGCTGGCCTTGCCGCACACCGGCGTGACCGCGGCCGGCGAGGCGGGCCAACTGCGCCTGACCACGCGCCGCCCGTCAGCCGCCTGGCTGACCGAGTTGACCATCCGCAGCGCCACGCCCATCACCGGCATCGCCCTCGACGGCGAGCCGCTCGACCTGGCCGGGACGCGGCCGACCGAGTACGTCCTCAAATTTATCGGCCGGAACCACGCGCCGGTCATCGACCTGACGACCGAAGGGGCGGGGGCGGTGACGGTGCGGGCGATGGATCGGCTGCTGGTAGACCTGACCGATCTGGCCGGTCTGGCCGGTCTCGCTGTCGCGCCGCGGCCGGACTGGATGATGACCTCCCCGGCGGCCGACGTGGCCGATGGGGCGCTGGTGAGCAGCACCGTGACAGTAAGATAAGGAAGAAGCTCACGCCAAGGGCGCCAAGAAGCAAAGAGCGCAAAGAAGGAATCCTCTTTTTGCGCTCTTTGCTTCTTGGCGTTCTTTGCGTGAGAATCACTCCATGCCAACGCGACACCCTGCATTCGAGCACGTCGATCATCGTCCCTGGCCGCTGCCGGAGGGGCCGTGGGTGGGGCGGCAGTCGTGGCGCGACCTGCTGTTTGCCCACTGGCCCGTGCCGGCGGCGGCTGTCCGGCCGCTGGTTCCGGCGGGGCTGACGGTGCAGGAGTACGACGGCGTGAGCTGGCTGGGCATCGTGCCGTTCCGCATGGCGGGGGTGACGGCGCGGCTGCTGCCCGATTTGCCCGGGTTCTCGGCCTT
>NZ_JAYRVJ010000636.1:0-2282 GCF_041918635.1 Promineifilum sp. (SeqCode) | reverse complement strand
CCGCGCCAACGAGTTCGCCAGCCTGCTTTCGCGGCCCGGCGACGAGCGGCTGCTGACGCGCCTGGCGGCCATCCTGCGGCTGGCGGAGTTTTTGGAGCGGGGCCGCAACGCCAACGTCGATGACCTCAGCGCCCACTGGGACGAGCAGACGCTCTACCTGATGCTCTATGCCGACGAGTTCCCGGCGGTGGAAATCTGGGAGGCGCAGCGCCACGCCGTCGGCCTGATAGGCAAGGCGTTTGGGCGGCAGGTCGTGCTGGAAAGCGCCGCCGCCCCGGGCGACTGGCGGGCCTAAGAGGGAAGAATCCGCAGATTTTGCAGATTACGCAGATTTCTCTCTGAAATCTGCGTAATCTGCGAAATCTGCGGATGATTCTTTCTTAGCGGGTCATGTGCTGGTGAATCTCTAGCAGGTCGGACAGGACGGCATAGCCTGTCTCCACCCGCCCCGCGCCGGGGCCGACGATGGTCACGTCGCCGAGCAGCTGGGTGACGAAGGTGATGGCGTTAGTCGCGCCGGCGATGCCGGCCAGCGGATGGTTCAACGACAGGCGCATGGGCTTCACGCACGCCTTAACCGCGTCCGGCCCCCGCTCCACCCAGGCCACCAGCTTCCACACCTCGCCCACCTTCTGCGCCCGGACAATGTCCTTGGTGCTCAGGTTGCCGATGCCCTCGCGCTCGACGTTCTCCAGCTTGAGCGGCACGCCGAGCAGCAGGTTGGAGAGGATGACGATCTTGATCGCCGCGTCGTAGCCGTCCACGTCGGCCGCCGGGTTGGCTTCGGCGTAGCCCTTCATCTGCGCTTCGGCCAGCGCCGACTCGTAGGACTCTCCCTCGGCCATGCGCGTCAGGATGTAGTTGGTCGTGCCGTTCAGGATACCCTGGATGCGGGCCACGCCGGCCGCGGCCAGCAAGTCGCGCCCGACGCGCAGCACCGGCGTGCCGCCCATGACCGTGCCCTCGACCCCCAGCCGGACGCCGCGCTCGGCGGCCAGCGCCGACAGTTCAGGGTAGTGCAGGGCGACCGGCCCCTTGTTGGTCGTCACCACGTGGCGATCCTGGGCGATGGCCGCGCGGATGTAGCCGGCGGCCGGCTCGCCGCTCAGCAGGTCGCTGGAGGTCATGTCGATGATGACGTCGGCGTTGCTTTCGTTGATGACGCGCAGCACGTCCCAGCCGGCGTAGGGAGCGGGAACGGTGTCGATGCGGTTCGTCTCGCTGTAGACCGACAAGAGTTGGCCGGGGTCGAAACCTTCGGGGTGATAGATACATCCGCGGCGGGCGGTGTTGACGGCGACAATGCGGTACTCGGCGCCGTATTGCCCGGCGATCCGCTCGCTGTGATCGCGCAGGATGGTCGTCAACCCCTGTCCAACGTTGCCAAAACCAAGGAGGGCGAGTCTGTAGGTGCGCATAGGGTACTATCCATTCACTGCCAGTGCTCATGCCAGGGACGCAACACTCCTGTTCTTACCTGCTTGGCGCCCCTGGCGTGAACCGCTATTCCATTCATCGTAGGCAAATTGTAGCATATGAACCCTTGCCGTCCTTGCCAATGACGCCGTACACTAGGGGGTTGGCCGGCAAAACGGCCCAAAGCATTGTAAAAAGATCGATTTCTATGAATAAAGACCGTTCTGCGCGCCTCCGCGGCGCGCTCGTGATGCTGGTAGCTCTCTTGTGGCTGGTGACCGCCGGCCGGCCGGCGCTGGCCCAGACGAGCACCCCCATCGCCGACGAGACCGGCGATCCTACTGAAACCCCTTCCAGCGCCGAACGCCCCACCGATATTCGCTTTGGCGTCATCGAGAGCTATGAAGACCCGGCCAGAGCCAGCCAGCTGGGCGCGGCCTGGACGCGGGTGCGCTTCCAGTGGGCTGACGTGCAGCCCGATGGCCCCGATGACTGGCAGCCGCCCATCGACGACGAGACACTGGCCGCCGAGCTGGCCGCCGGGCGCGAGGTGGTGGGGCTGCTCATCGGCGTGCCGGGGTGGGCGCGCGACCGGACGGGCGTGCCGCGCGGCCTGGCGCTGGCCCCCGACGCGCCCGGCAACACCTGGGCCGTCTTCGTCGGCGACATTGTGGCCCGCTACGCCGGACGCATCGACCGCTGGATCATCTGGAATGAGCCTGACATCGCCGACCGCGATGCCCCCGGCCACACCTGGGATGGCACGCTGGAGCAGTTCGTCCAGTTGCAGCGGACAGCCTACCTGGCGGCCAAGGCGGCCAACCCCGATGCCTTTGTGCATTTGGGCGCGTTCACCTACTTCTGGG
>NZ_JAYRVJ010000635.1:0-1963 GCF_041918635.1 Promineifilum sp. (SeqCode) | reverse complement strand
TGCGAATGGTACTGGTTATCGACAACTACGATTCGTTCACCTACAACCTGGTGCAATACCTGGGCGAGTTGGGCGCGGAGCCGTGCGTCTATCGCAACGACCAGGTGACGCTCGACGAGATCGCCGCCTTGCGGCCGGCCCGCATCGTCATCAGCCCCGGTCCCGGCACACCGGACGACGGCGGCATCTCCAACGACGTGATCCGCGCCCTGGGGCCGACGACGCCGGTGTTGGGCGTCTGCCTGGGCCACCAGTGCATCGGCCAGGTCTACGGCGGTGTGGTGACGCGCGCGCCGCGGCTGATGCACGGCAAGACGTCGTCGGTCTATCACAACGGCCACGGCCTCTTCAATGGCGTGCCCAGCCCCTTCACGGCCACCCGCTACCACTCGCTCATCGTCGAGGAGCCTCTGCCGGAAGCGCTCCAGGTGACCGCCTTCACCCGCGACGGCGAGGTGATGGCCCTCCAGCACCGCGAGCATCCCGTGGTCGGCGTCCAGTTTCACCCGGAGAGCATCCTGACGGAGCATGGCCGGCGCATCTTGCAGAACTTCCTCAATATGGCCAAGACCTGACAGGTGGGCGGCCAGTAGCCCTTTAATTAGGAACGACACTTGTCGCCGCCCGCCTGTCAGGTCTATAGCTTGCTGGTGATTTTGGAGGGACAATAACGGTCACGTGAATCCGTTGGCATGGTCGCATAACCGGCGCGCTCCGCTCCGGTTCGTCGCGAGGAGATAATCTGATGAACGTGATGGGTAAGGTTATTGTTGTGACGGGCGCGGGCAGTGGCATGGGACGCGCGCTCACTCTGGCGCTGCTGAAGAAAGGGGCGCGCGTCGCCGCGGTGGACTTGAACGAAACCACGCTGAAGGAAACCGCGGCGCTGGCCGGGCAGGGGGACAAGGTCAGCCTCCACGTGGTGAACGTGAGCGACCGCAAGGCCGTCGAAGCCTTGCCCGACGCGGTCATCGCCGCCCATGGCGCGGTCGATGGCATCATCAACAACGCCGGGATCATCCAGCCGTTCGTGCGCCTGAACGATCTGCCGTACGAGGCCATTGAGCGGGTGATGAACGTCAATCTGTACGGCGTCGTCTACATGACCAAGGCCTTCCTGCCCCACCTGTTGAAGCGCCCCGCCGCTCACATCGTGAACGTGTCCAGTATGGGCGGCTTCTTCCCCGTGCCCGGGCAAACGCTGTATGGCGCGTCCAAGGCGGGGGTCAAGCTGCTGACCGAGGGGCTGTATTCCGAGTTGCTCGACACCAACGTCCGGGTGACCGTCGTTTTCCCCGGGGCCATTGCCACCGGCATCGCCGCGAACTCCGGCGTCACCATCCAGTCGGCCGCGGCCGGCGAATCGTCCCAGAGTTTCCCCACGACGTCGGCCGAGGACGCCGCCGACATCATCATCCGGGGGATGGAGCGCGACCAGTTTCAGGTATACGTCGGCAACGACGCGAAGATGATGAACTTGTTCTATCGCCTCAGCCCCAGACGGGCGACCCGATTCATGTATGGCCGGATGAAGGCGTTGCTTCCCGGTTAAGCTGCGTGGCGCGGGTTTCGCAACCCGTGGGCAGCAAACGGGATAAGAATCCTGTGCTACATGTGGCGCAGGTTTCTTAACGTGCGGGCGGGATACGGGATAAGAATCCCCTGCCACGACTAACGTATTGAGGAGTGTATATGACCGAAACAACCCACGGCTTCGAACTGCTGCGCGAGCAGGCCATCCCGGAGCTGAAGACCCAGGCCCGTATCTGGCGGCACGTCCGCACGGGCGCGACGCTGCTGTCCCTGGAAAACGACGACGAGAACAAAGTCTTCGGCATCACCTTCCGCACCCCGCCGGACGACTCCACCGGCCTGCCCCACATCCTGGAGCACGTCGTGCTGGCCGGGTCGCGCAAGTACCCGCTGAAGGACCCGTTCTTCGAACTGGTGAAGGGGTCGTTGG
>NZ_JAYRVJ010000634.1:0-12053 GCF_041918635.1 Promineifilum sp. (SeqCode) | reverse complement strand
GTGGTGGGGGTGATGGCGGCGGTGATGCTAGGCCGTAAGAAGTAAACAGTGGTCAGTGGCCAGTGGTCAGTACTGACCACTGGCCACTGACCACTGTTTACTTCTTACGGCCTAGCATCACCGCCGCCATCACCCCCACCACCGACGCCGCGCTCAGGCCGACAGCCGTCCGGGTGACCGCCTGGCGGCCCTTAGGGTCGTTGGTCAGGTAGTCCAGCAGCGGCGCGACGCGCTGCTGCGGCGTGACGCCGAAGAAGCCGCCCAGGATGGCCTTGCCCAGCCGGTAGTGGCCGGGGTAGCGCACCATCGTCGCCGGGTCGATGGGGTTGGGCGGCGCGCCGACAGCGTAGCTCTTGGTGTGGGTGAACTGCGTCACCTCGCCCGCGCCGTGGGTGCGCGCGTTGCCCGACATCTTGACCCCGCCGAACGGCAGCAGCGACACCGGGTAGTGGGACATCGTGTCGTTGATGTTGACCACGCCCACCTGGAGCTGTTCGGCCACCCGCTTGGCGTGGGCCAGGTCGCGGCTCCAGACGTAGGCGCTCAGCCCCATCTCGCTGTGGTTCGCCATCTGGATGGCGTGGGTGTCGTCGCTGACCTTCATGATGGGCAGCACCGGCCCGAACGTCTCCTCCCGCATCACCTGCATCGTGTGATCCACGTCGGCCAGCACCGTCGGCTCGATGAACATGCCCGTCTGCTGGCCGCCCATCAGCACGCGCGCCCCCTTGGCAATGGCGTCCTGCAAGTGGGTGTTCACGATGTCGCACTGCCGCTCGAACGTCAGCGGCCCCATGCGGTACGGGTTGTCGATGTCGGGCGAGTAGCCCACGGTGAACTTGGCCGTCTCCTCCAGCACAGCGGCGACGAAGGCGTCGTACACCTTTTCGTGGACGTAGACGCGCTCGACGGAGACGCACGCCTGCCCGGTGGTGTAGAACGCGCCCCAGACGCCCCAATGGGCCGCGGCGCGGATGTCGGCGTCCTCCAACACGAGCATGGGGTCTTTGCCGCCCAGTTCGTAGAGGAAGGGGATCATGTGCTCGGCCGCCGCCTTGGCGACGATGCGCCCCGTCTTCACCGAACCGGTCAGGAAGAGCAGATCGGGCTTTGACTTGACCAGCGCCGCGCCCACGCGGCCGTCGCCGTGGATGAAGCGCACGAAGGGGGCCAGTTCGGGCACGCGCTGGAACAGCTTCTCCAGTTCCACGCCCGTGGCCGCGGCCACCTCCGACGGCTTGACGACGACGGTGTTGCCGGCCAGCAGCGCGGCGACGATGGGCGGCAGCATCAGGTCGATGGGGTAGTTCCACGGGCCGATGATGCCGACCACGCCGAAGGGCACGCGCTCGGTGTAGTAGCGGCGGAAGAAGTACAGCCCCGGCGGCACGCGGCGGCGGCCAAGCCACTTGGGCGACAGCCGCGCGTACTGGTGAATCTTGTCCACCGTCATGATCACTTCGTGCAGCGCGTCGCCGCGACTCTTGCCGTGATCCTGGTTGACGATGGCCGTCAGTTCGTCCGTCGCGTCGATGATGACCCGTTGGAACTCCTTGATAATGCGCGCCCGCTCCTTGAGGGGCTTGGCCGCCCACGTCACCTGGGCCGCGGCCATCTCCCGGCGCGCCCGCATGACTTCCTCCTCGGTTGACATGCGCACTTCGCCAAACTTCTCGCCCGTCGCCGGGTTGATAAACTCGATGCACTCGGTTCGTGGGTCCATCTTTACCTCTCGAAGAACGAGGGGCTAGGGGCCAGGGGCAGAGCGCTCTTCCCCTGGCCCCTAGCCCCAAACCCCTAGTCCCTATTTTTGAGCGCCGCCAGGAGCAGCGGCAGCAGGCCGACCAGCAGCATGAGCAGGGCCAGCGGCGCGATGCGTTTGGCCGCGGCTGCGCCGTTGGTCGCCCCATTGGCCGGCGCGGCGGCCACCGGATGGCCGTCCACCGTCACCACGTGCGGGTAGGGCAGCGGCGTCACGGCCGGCGCGTCGGCGCGGGCCGGGATGCGGCTCATGGCCCGCTCGGTCATGGCGGCGATGGTCAGGCTGGGGTTCACGCCCAGGTTGGCCGGCACGACGGAGCCATCGGCCACGTACAGCCCCGGATAGTTGAACACCTGCTGGTCGATGTCCACCACGCCTGTCTTCGCGTCCGCCCCCATCGGGCAGCCGCCGAGGATGTGGGCCGTATTGGGGATGTTGAGCAGGTCGTTCATGCCCACCCAGGGCACGCCGTTCACTTTCTCGGCGAAGCGGTTGACCACGTCGCTGCCAGCCACGACGCAAGTGGGGATCGGCTCCTCCGGGTCGCGTTCGGTGTAGACGCCGCGCCGTAACCCCAACCGCAGCGACGGGCCACGGCGGAGCTTCATCTTGTTCTCGACGGTCTGCATGATGAGCAGCACCGTGTCGCGCTCGGCCCAATGGGGCAAGAAGCGGGTGTGCAGGAAGTCGCCCGGCTGGCGGAAGAAGTGCTTGACCGAGGCCCACAGCCGGCCGCCCAGCCCGTGCCCTTCACTGCCGTAGCCGGCCAGCGGCCAGATGAGCGAGCGCATGAACGACGAGCCGGGCGGGTAGCGCACCGGCTCAACGCTGGTCACGTCGTCGGCCCAGAAGTGGGAAGTGATGGCGACGCCCTGCGAGAAGTCCTGCATCCGGTCGCGGGCGGTCACCCCCATCAGCGCCTCACTGTTGCTGCGCACCTGCTCGCCCAGCATGCGCGAGACGAGCGGCAGCGTCTTGTCGTCGTCGCGGCACTTCAGCAGCAGATCGACCGTGCCGACCACGCCGGCCGAGAGGACGACGTTGCGGGCCAGCACACTCCCCTGCCGCTTGCGCGTCCAGTCGGTGATCTTGTGGTACGTGACTTCGTAGCGCGCGCCGCCGGGGCGCTCGCCGTAGAGCGGGCGAATGCCCTGGACGTTCGACTCGGCCAGCACGGCCGCGCCGTACTTCTCGGCCAGGTAGAGATAGTTCTTGTCGAGCGTGTTCTTGGCGTTGTGGCGGCAGCCGACCATGCAGCCGCCGCAGTGGATACAGCCGGTGCGCGTCGGGCCGTCGCCGTCGAAGAACGGGTCTTGCACCGTGATGCCCCGCTCGCCGAAGTAGATGCCCACGCCGGTGGCCTCGAAGGTGTCGGCCTGGCCCAGGTCTTCGGCGATGGCTTGCAGGGTGTGGTCGGCCGGCCAGAAGCAGGGGTTGGGGGCCGTGCCCAGCATGCGGTTGGCCGTGTGATAGTGGGGCATCAGCTCCGCTTCCCAATCGGCCAGATGGGCCCACTCGTCGGCCTCAAAGAAGCGCTGGGGGGGAATGCGATGGGTGCTGGCGTAGATGAGGCTGCCGCCGCCCACGCCAGAGCCGTTCAGCAGCCACAGGTCTTTGAAGAAGTTAAGACCCTGCGGCCCAAAGCAGCGCAGCGCGGGCATCCAGAGATAGTTGAAGACGTTCCAGTTCGTCTTGGGGAAGTCCTCCGACCGCCAGCGCTTGCCACGCTCCAGCACCAGCACGGAGTACCCCTTCTCCGTCAACCGCCAGGCGGAGACGCTGCCGCCGAAGCCGGAGCCGATGATGACGTAATCGTAGACCTGTGAAGAATCGACCGGCTGTTCGTTCATATCTCTTACCTCGCCACAAGATGACCGCGGACGGCCGACCGCCGATTCCGTTATTATAACACAATGCGTCATAAAATGCGCAGTGCGTCACAAGTTTGTAGTCAGGCAATTCATTGCCGTTCCCCGCGCCGGCAGCGCAGCCTGTAGCGCAGCCATTCCTGGCTGTGTCAGGCCGCCGCGGTCAGGAATGGCGGCGCTACAGGCCGCGGCCAGGAATGGCCGCGCTACAAGAACGGCAATGAATTGCCTAACTACGAACGGTTGCCGGAACCCACCCCGTGACCATTGTCCCTTCCCCTACAACCGAAGTAAAGTCGAGCCGCCCGCCGCACACCTCCAGCCGCGTCTGCATCGACCGCAGCCCAAAGCGCCCGTCCTCGCGCGCCGCCTCACGCTCCTCCGGCGTGGAGCCGCGGCCGTTGTCGCGCACGCAGAAGCTCACGCGGCCCTCCTCGCGCCAGACCAGCACGCTCACCTCGGTCGCCTCGGCGTGGTTGACCACGTTGTCCAACGCCTGCTGGATGACCCGGTAGAGCGCGTGGCGCGTCTCGACGGTCGTGCCCACGTCCAAATCAGCCGTGGCCGAGAAGTTGACGGTCAACCCTGACCGCTGCCGCACGTGGGCCGCCAAGCCCTGCAAGGGGCGCGTCAGACTACTTTCCAGTTGGTTGGGGGCGAGATTGAGCTGGATGCCGCGCAACATGATGGCGGCGTCCTCGATGTCGGCCAGGCAGCGGTTCAGGATGGCCGTCGCCTGCGCCGGATCGGCCTGCATCAGGTCGCGGCTGACGGTCAGGAAGAAGGGCAGCCGCCCTAAAAATTGCTGGATGGTGTCATGCAGTTCCTGGGCCAGGTGGAAACGCTCCCGCTCCTGGGCCTCGGCCACCCGCTCCGGCATGTGGCGCAACTCCTCCATCTGCCGCGCGGCGAAGAGGAAGAGCGCCGCCTGCTGGCCGACCAGTTCGGACACGGCCAGGTCGCGCTCATCGTAGACCTCCTCATCCCAGCGCCGTCCCAGACCCAGCAGGCCGATGGGCGTCTCCGCGGCGACGAGCGGCACCACCACCTCGATGGGGCCGCCCGAATTCAGCGACCGCAGCCAAAGCGGAGTGGACTCGCCGGCGCGCACGCGGACGGGCTGCCCACGGTGGGGAACCTCGTCGAGCGCCAGGGCCAGCCGCTCGGGCAGCACCGGCAGCGGCTCACCCGCGCTGCCCACCAAAGCAAACTGCTTCCTCTCCGGCTGCCACAGCCAGACGCCGGCCCGCTCTAGCTCCAACTCATCCACTAACGCCTGGGCAATCGTCTGTGGCAGATCGCGCAGGTCGGTGCGATCCATGACCCGGCCGCCGAATGACCGGGCCGACTCGTAACTGCGCGGTTCCCACTGGAGAAAGCGGCCGAACCAGCCGCGCCAGCTGGCCTGGCTGCTCCAGAACAGGCTGGCGGCGAAAACGAGGGTGAACATCGTGATGAAAGGCGGGCGCATGGCGGCCAGTTCTGGCAAATGCCCCAGCCGCCACAGCCACGCGCCCACGGCGGCCAGCAGAGCGCTGAGGGCCAGGATGATCACGAAGATGAACAACCGCGACGGGCTGCGGAAAGTCTGGTAGCGGATGATGATGTAGGCGAAGGCGATGGGGGTTGCCAGCAGGGTGTAGCGCAGGTCAAGGCCGTTCCAGAAGGCCGACCGCGCCGCCGGGAAGCCGGGGATGACGGGGCCGAGCACGATGATGACCATCGGGATGGAGCACAACAAGCCAACCAGCAGGATGCCCGCGGCCCGTCGCTGGCGGCGCGTCTGTCGCTCGCGCATCCACGTCCAACCCAGACGGACGAACAAGGCCACCACGCCGCCCAACGCCAGATACAGGATCGTCCGGTACGTGGCCTGGTCGATGGCATCGGCCAACGGGACGGGCACAGCGGCCCAGAAGGAGAATCGTGTGGCCGCCAGCCCTAGTCCGGCCAACAGGCCCAGCCCATAGAGGACGCATAATGCCAGACGTGGCTGGGCCGGCAGGGGAACGGGAAAGACCAACGCCAGGTGGAAGAGCAGCGGCCCAATAAGCCCGGCGGCGATCATGTGCCCCAGCTTGGGCAAGTTGACGAGCAGGCGGGCGTCGGTCGCCATGGACGTGACAGCCGTCAGCCGCTGCAGGGCGATGCAAGCGCACAGGGCGGCGAACACCTGGACGGTGACCGCCGCCGGCCGGGCCCGCAGTACCACGATCCCCAGCAGCAGAAACGTGACAGCCACCGTGATCTCCGGCATCTTAACGTCGAGCACGTCGGCCAGGGTGATGGGGACAGCTGTCACCGTCGCCGACCACGGAGCGCCGCCCGCCCGGCCGTCGACGGTGACGGCTACGGAGCGCGCCCCAGCTCCGGCGCGCGTGAATTCGGCCCAGGCGTTAGAGGCATAGGGCAGGTCGTTGATGGCTCGGAGCATGTCGCCATACCGCAGGTCGCCGCGCGCCAACCACCAGTCGGGGGTTTCGTGGATCACGTCGGCCCACTCCTGGCCGACGTTGCTGTAGGTGATGTAGCCGCCGAAAGGATGGCCGATCTCCAGCGCCAGACTGAGCGTGCCCAGGAAGCCAAAGAATACGGCCAGGATGATCGCCGCGCCGGCTCGATTGCGCAGCCAATAGGGGATGGCGACACGCGCCGGTGACGCCGCAGCCGGCTCTGGCACAGCCTGGAACCTCACAACCGCCTCCTGTCCGAAGCGCATCCCCTTGCCCCTCCCTACTACCTCTGAGGCGCGTCCTGATGATGCGCGATGGACGATGAGATTAGTATAGCACAGAAGTGGGGGATGGTTCCAGAGGTAGCCCCCTATCTCCACGTTGCCTTCTTCGCGCCTTTGCGTGAGAATAGCATCCGTCGTGGCACAGGTTTCTTAACCTGTGTCTTGTAAAACACGACAAGGATCAACCCATGCACGAACCGACCGCGCGCGAGCAGTTGCGCGCCTACATCACCCGCGAACTCATCCGCGACCCCGATTACCGCCTGGCCGACGACGAGGGCATCATCACCGGCGGCCTCATCGACTCGTTCGCCCTGGCCGAACTCGGCGTCTACATCGAAAGCGCCTTCAACGTCTACATCCCCGACCCTGATCTGACCGTGGCGAAGATGGATACGCTGGATCAGATTGTGGAGCGGGTAGAGAGGGGGTAACAGCGCGGGGGAGCAGGGGTGCGGGGGTGCAGGGGTGAAAGAACCATCGGCTTGATGGGCTCTCCTCTCCCCCGCCCCTCTGCTCCCCTGCTCCCCCGCTCCCCACCATGCTCACCTTAGCCAATCGCACCGACTACGCCACCCTCCTCGACGCCGAAACGCTGCGCGCGGCCGATGAGCGGCCGGCCATCATCTACCTGGAGACCGACCAGCCGCCCACCACCGTCAGCCGCCGCGCCTTCGCCCAAGTCACAGCCGCTTACGCTGAAAAACTACACGAACTGGGCCTGCGACCTGGCGATTTGATCATCATCGCCCACACGCAAAACCTGGAGAGCATCTACGCTTTCTGGGGCGCGCTGCGGTTGGGGGCCGTGCCGTCGATGTTCCCGACGCTGACCGAGAAGCTCGACCCCGACGTCTACATGGGCAGCCTGGCCGAACTGGCGCGGCTGTCGGGCGTGGCCGCCGTGCTGACCACCGACGCCTTCGCCCCCACCCTGCGGCCACACCTGCCCTGCCCGGTCTATGGTTCGTCGGAGTTGAAGAGGAACGATCCGCAGATTTCGCAGATTACGCAGATTAAAGAAGAGTTGCCGGCGGCCTATAGACTATCACCTGCCCCTCTTGAATCTGCTAAATCTGCCCAATCTGCGGATGATACCGCCTTTCTTCAGCACAGCAGCGGCACGACAGGCCTGCAAAAGGGCGTCGCGCTGAGCCACGCCGCGGTGCTCAACCAGCTCGCCGCCTACAGCGACGCCATCGCCCTGAATGCCAGCGACGTGATCGTCAGCTGGCTGCCGCTCTATCACGACATGGGCCTCATCGCCGGCTTCCTGCTGCCGCTCGTGCAGGGCGCGCCGCTGGTGCTCATGTCCCCCTTCGACTGGGTGCAGCACCCCGCCCTGCTGTTCCGGGCCATCCACGACTACCGGGGCACGCTCTGCTGGCTGCCCAACTTCGCCTATAACCACTGCGCCCGCCGCATCCGCCGGCGCGACAGCGACGGCCTCTCGGTCGCGTCCATGCGCCTCTTCATCAACTGCTCGGAGCCTGTCCGGCACGACAGCCACCAGTTGTTCCTGGAGCGCTTCGCCGCCAACGGCGTCCGGCCGGAGATGCTCGGCGTCAGCTACGCCATGGCCGAAAACACCTTCGCCGTGACGCAAACCCTACCCGACCGGCCTGCCTGTCTGGACGCTGTGAATGGCGAAGCACTTAAACATGATCGCTACGCGAAACCCGTTGCGCCCGATGAGGCCGGCGCGCACATTCGCGTCTCCTGCGGCCCGCCCATCCCCCACACCGAGGTGCGCGTCCTGGATGACGACGGTCGCCCCCTGCCCGAGCGCCGCGTCGGCCAACTGGCGGTGCGCTCCGACTGCCTGCTGACCGGCTACTATCGCCGGCCCGACCTGCAACCCTTCACCGCTGACGGCTGGTATCTGACCGGCGACATGGGCTATCTGGCCGAGGGCGAGGTGTACGTCGTCGGCCGGGCGCGCGACCTGATCATCAACGCCGGCAAGAACATCTACCCGGCCGACATCGAGGCCGTCGTCAACGGCGTGGCCGGGGTGCGGGCCGGGCGGGCGGTGGCCTTCGGCGTGCCCGACGCGCGCGAGGGGACGGAGTTGGTGGCGGTGGTCGCTGAGGCAGCGGTCGCTGAGACAGCGGCCGGCGAGACAGCGGCCGGCGAGACAGACAAAGCGGCGCGCGCGGCCATCGCCCGCGCCATCCGCGCCGAGGTCGTCCGGCAGACGGGGGTGACGGTCAGCTACGTTCACCTGGTCGGGCCAAAGTGGCTGCTGAAGACGAGCAGCGGCAAGCTGGCGCGCGGGGCGAACCGGGAGAAGTGGCTGAAAGAAAAAATAACAGGTAGCTATGATTAACCACGTTCGCCATTTGTTGCTCGGCTCGCCGCTGCCGTCGGCCGACGTGGGGCACAACCGGCTGGACAAGGTGCGCGCTCTGGCGGCGCTGTCGCCGGACGCGCTGGCCTCAGTGGCCTACGCCAATCAGGAGATCTATCTGGGCCTGCTGGTGGCCGGCGCGGCGGGCCTGATGCAGTCGTTCACGCTGGCCCTGGTTATCACGGCGCTGTTGGGCGTGCTGGCCCTGTCCTACATGCAGACCATCGCCGCCTATCCCTCCGGCGGCGGCTCCTACACCGTGGCCCGCGAGAACCTGGGTGAGTTGCCCGGTCTGGTGGCGGCGGCGGCGCTGATGATGGACTACGTCCTCAACGCGGCGGTCAGCCTGACGGCCGGCGTGGCCGCGCTGGCCTCGGCCTTTCCCGCCCTCTGGCCCCACCGCATCGGGCTGTCATTGGCGCTGCTGCTGCTCATTACCCTGGTCAATCTGCGCGGGCTGCGCGAGGCCGGCACGGCCATGGTCGTGCCGGTCTACCTCTTCCTGGGCGTCTATCTGGGCATGATCGCCTGGGGCATCGGCGTGGCCCTGGTTCAGGGGCCGGGCGTCTTCCCTGCCGTCATCCCCCCGCCGGCCGAGCCGGCCGTGATGCCGGGTGCGCTGGCCCCGGTGACACTCTTTCTGCTGTTGCGCACCTTCGCCTCCGGCGCGACAGCGCTGACCGGCGTGGAGGCTATTAGCAACGCTGTGCCCATCTTCAAGGACCCGGTGACGGTCAATGCCCGCCGGACCATGGCGGCCATGGCCGTGCTGATGGGTATCCTCTTCCTGGGAACCATCGGCCTCACCCAGTACCTGGCCGTCGTCGCCGGGCCAGAGGAGACGATCCTCTCCGCGCTCGTTCGGCGTCTGTTCGGCTCCGGCGTGGTCTACCTGTTGGTGCAGCTGGCGACGCTGCTGGTGCTGATCGTCGCCGCCAACACCAGCTACACCGACTTCCCGCGCGTCGTCTCGCTGATGGCCCGCGACGGCTTCGTGCCGCGCCAGTTGCGCGCTCTGGGCGACCGGCTGGTGTTCTCCAATGGCATCCTGCTGCTGGCGGGGCTGGCCGGGCTGCTCATCGTCGTCTTCGGCGGCGACACCCACGCCCTCATCCCGCTCTTCGCCGTCGGCGCCTTCCTGGCCTTCACGCTGTCGCAGTCGGGCATGGTCTTGCACTGGTGGCGGGAGCGCGGGCCGGGCTGGCGGGCGAAGCTGCTGATGAACGGCGCGGGCGCGCTGGCGACGGGTGTGGCCCTGCTGGTTATCGGAGCCAGCAAGTTCGCCGGCGGGGCGTGGCTCATCATCCTGCTCATCCCGCTCCTGGTGCTGCTCTTTCGCGCCATTCGCCGCCACTACGCCGAGGTCGGCCGGCAGCTGCGCCTGGACGACGACGCGCCGCCCGCCGGCTGTACCCGCCACCCGCGCATCGTTATGCCCGTGGCCGGCGTCCATCGCGGCGTCATCGAGGCGCTCAACTACGCCTGCTCGATCAGTGACGACGTGATCGCCGTCTACGTGGAGATGGAGCCGGATTCGGCCGGGGCAATGCGCGCCCGTTGGGAGGCGCATGGCCTGGATCGCGTGGCGCGGCTGGTCACGGTTCCGTCCCCCTACCGCTCGCTCATCGGCCCTTTCCTGGACTGCATCGACCGGTTGGACGAGGAAAGTCCCGACGGCTGGCCGGCGACGGTGCTCATCCCGGAGTTCGTGCCGGCGCGCTGGTGGCACTTCCTGCTGCACAACCAGAGCGCGCTGCCGCTGAAGTGGGCGCTGATCTATCGCCGCCACCGGCACGGCAAGGCGCGGGCGGTGATTGACGTGCCGTTCTACCTGAAAGAATAGGATGCTGTTTCTTCTCTAGCACAATTTGCTAGAATCAGCCCGGTGATCCGCCTACCGGTGATCCGCCTAAACGCAATATGCAAGGAGAACACAACATGACCCAACAACAACCCATCGCCTATCATCTCGTCGCTTACGAATTCGCCGGGCGCGACCGGGCGGCGCAGGTCGTCGACATCGTGCGCAAGGAGCGGCGGGCCGGCGGCTACAAGGTCGCGGCCTGGGCCGTGCTGGAAGTGGACGAGCGAGGCAAATCGAACGTGCGCCAGTCGGGCAGCGGCGGCATGGGCGCGGTGCTGGGCGGGAGCGGCGGCGCGCTGCTCAGCCTCATCGGCGGGCCGGCCGGGCTGCTGGCCTGGGCGCTCGGCGGGGCGCTGGTCGGCGGGTTGGCCGGCAAGCACTTCGGCCGGCTGTTCGACGTGAACCAACTCAAGGCCATCGGCGCGGGCATGGAACCGAACAGCTCGGCCCTGGTGGTCATCGTCGAGGACACCGCCCTGCAAAAGCTGGCGGGCGAGATGGGCGAGATGGGCGCGGCGGTCATCAGCCTGACCATCGGCAGCCAGCTCTCCGGCGAGGTGGCGCAGTTCGCGGCCATCGAGTTGGGCGAGGAGAGTGACGCGCCGGCTGCCTGAGCGTGGTAGTAAAGTCTGAAGAATAGGACGCTGATAGACGCTGATTTGGGCGCTGATTTTCGCGGCTGGCGACAGGAAGCTACGGAAGTCGGTGGGGCAAGCGGCGTCTATCAGCGTCGCTTCCTTTATGGTATGATTAGCGAAACTGGCCGACTTGAAGGCTCTCTTTCGAGAGACGCAGGCACTGCCCAAGCTCGAACAGTCACCGAGGATGAGAGCGCGGCCGAAATAGGGTCATCAAAGGAAACGTGGTGATGGACAAACTGGATCGAATTACATTTGACCCTCATATCATGGGTGGCCGAGCGTGTATTCGTGGGATGCGTGTCACCGTCTCACTAATCCTCAACCTCGTTGCCAACGGCATGACAACCGCCGACATCCTGGCTGCCTATCCCTACCTAGAGGCTGAGGATGTACAGCAGGCCCTCCACTATGGCGCGTGGTTGGCGGAAGAACAAGTGGATTGGCTGCCGGCGACCGTATGAGATTCCTAGCGGACATGGGGATCTCGCCAGAGGCCGTCGCGTGGCTAAGGGCACAAGGCCACGATGCCGTGCACGTGGCCGAGAGGAGCTACCACAGACGTTCCGACGCCGACATCCTGGAGTTAGCCAGGCAAGAAGATCGCATCGTCCTCACGCACGATCTAGGTTTCGGTGCGCTGATGTCCTCGACCGGATCGTCAGTTCCGTCCATTATCATCTTCCGCCTAAGCGATATGCGCCCAGTTTCGGTCATTGCGTATTTGCAGATCGCGCTAACACGACATGGTACAACACTGCGGGAGGGGGCCATCCTGTCGTTGACAGAACGACGCATCAGGGTGCGCAAACTACCGCTGTAGTTCAGCGGCCG
>NZ_JAYRVJ010000633.1:0-2911 GCF_041918635.1 Promineifilum sp. (SeqCode) | reverse complement strand
TTCGTCTCACGCACCCTACCCCGCTGGACGGACGAGGCGCAAGCCATTCTGGACGTGAACGAGCGTCTGCTGCGCGCCTTCGGATTGGAGCGCGGCGCGACCCACGCCGAGTTCATTCGCGGCGAGGACGGACGCTACTACTTTTTGGAGGTGGCGGCCCGCGTCGGCGGCGCGAATATCGAGCAACTGGTGGAAGCGGCCAGCGGGCTCAACCTGTGGGCGGAGTGGGCGCGGATGGAGATCGCCTACGCCCAGGGGCAACCCTATGAGGTCGCGCCAGTCCGCGAGGAATACGCCGGCATCCTGGTCTGTCTGGCGCGGCAGGAGTGGCCTGACCTCTCCGGTTACAACGACCCGGAGGTGGTCTACCGTGTGGACAAGAAGCACCACGCCGGGCTGGTCGTCGCTTCGCCCGACGCGGAGCGAGTGGAGTGGCTGATCGGCAGCTACGCCGAGCGGTTCGGCCACGACTTCCTGGCCGTCCTGCCCCCCCTCGACAAAGCGCCGACGTAAGAAGGGAATCCACAGATTTCACAGATTGGGGTAGTAGTCGTTGGTGGTTGGTAGTTAGTCATCAGCGACCAACCACCAATGACCAACAGTACATCTGTGAAATCTGTGGATGCTCTTTAGAAATACTGCTCGAAGTAGGCGACGGCGATGCGGGGGTTCTCGACGAGGTATTGGTAGCCCTGATAGTGGTGGCTGCCGTCCACGTAGAGCGGCCCCTCGCCCAGCGGCGTGGCCGCGGCCAGACGGTTCGCATCCTCCATGCTGCCCCACGGATCCTCTTTGCACTGGATGAACAGCACCGGCGTCGCGCCGGCCCCGGCGGCGGCGAAAGCGGGTTGGAGCGCGGTCAGGCGCACGCCGCTGATAGCCGTGTAGGCGGCTTCCACCAGGGGCAGGATCACCCGGCCCGGCAGCCCCATCAGATCGGTAGCATACGCTTCAGCAAAGGAGGAGATGGTGGTCGGCTGCACGGCGATGGCGGCGCAGACGGCGATGGTCTGCGGCAAGGCGTAGAGCAGCGCGTTCGCGCCCATCGAGAAGCCAATAACGCCCAGCCGCTTGGCGTTCACTTCCGGCCGGGTCTCCATGTAGGCGATGGCCCCCAACAGATCGTTGGCCTCGGTCAACCCAAACGTCACCGGCGGCTGCGCGGCGCTTTCGCCGTGGTTGCGCAGATCGAACATCAGCACGTGATAGCCTTCGTAGTGCAGGGCGTGGGCCAGGCGCAGCAACTCGACCGGCGTCATGCCCGACAGATCGGCCAGCAGGTCGCCCGCCGCGTCGCCCAACCGGTTCCAGGCCCAGCCGTGAACGAGGATGATGCTCGCCCCGCCCCGCTCGCTTCCCGCGGCGGGAATGAACCAGCCCGACAGGCGCACGCCGTCTTTGGCCGGAAACTGTACGTTCTCGAACGCCAGCCCCATCTCCGACGGCGTCGCCCAGAGCGGCTGGCGCGCGGGGGCCACCATGCGTCGCGTGAACCAGGCCACGATGACGGCGGTCACTCCCGCCAGAAATCCGAACAATAGCCCCAGAAATTTCATCACACGCTTGAAGGTCATAGGTTGTCGTCCTCGTTGTAGCCGGGGGCCGGGACATCGGCCTCGGTCTCGATCAGTACGCCCGCGAAGAGGTCGCGCTCGCGGTAGCCATCGCTCACGGGCGGGTAGGCGCGGATGTAGGTTTCGGTCGCCATCAGGCGGCGCTGCAACGACTCGGGCAGCATCCGGCTGCGCGTTGGGCCACCGCCCTGGCTGGGGTGGGCCGCGCCGGCGGCGCGCTTAACGTCCCAGTAGCGCCGGTAGTCGATGTGGGCATGCAGCCGGCGCGGTTCGATGCCGATCCGGGTCCAGTCGATGTCCTTGTTGCGGCCGGCGCGCTTGGGGTCCTGGCCGCGTAAGCGCATCAGCATCGTGAAGAGTTTCACCATTCGGTTGGAGAAGGCCGTGTAGTAGAGGCGCTGCGGCTGATAGGGCGCGGGGCCGATCTCCGGGTATTGGGCAGGGTCAGGCGCGGCCTGGAAAGCGGCGACGGTGATCTTCCAACAGTGGATGTGGTCGGGGTGATAATAGCCGCCCGTCTCGTCATGGGTGATGACAACCTGCGGCCGTATCTCGCGTATCAGGCGCACCACGCTCCCGACCGCCTCATGCTCATCAGAGTTGATGAACGCTTCGGGATGCTGGTTGGCCGGGTCGCCGATGTAGCCGGAGTCGCGATAGCCGAGGTTGTGCAGCGTGCCGCCCAGAATGGCTATGGCTGTGTCCAACTCGCGACGGCGAACCTCGGCCAACTCCTGGAGCGTGTGTTCGTAGCCCGTCGCCACAGAGCCAGCCACGCCATCGGTGGCGATGGCGATGTGCACCTCCACGCCCTCGTCGGCGTAGCGGGCCAGCGTGCCGCCCATGCCAAATGATTCATCGTCGGGGTGGGCCAGGACGGCCAGGAGACGACGACCGGCAGGGCGCGGCGCGCCGGGATGCGAACCATTCATCAAGAAGCCTCCGTCAAAATGGGTTCATCCGGGGGCGCGGCAAGGGCTACGGCGAAGCCGATGGCGTGAGTTCCGGTATGGGACAGGCTAATGGCCCAGTGGCGCAGGCCGCGCTCGGCGGCCAGCCGTTCGGCCGTGGCATGGAGTGTCAGGTAGGGCCGGCCACGCTCGTCGCTGAGGATTTCGATGTCCTTCCAGCCCACGTCGCCGATGCCCGTGCCCAACGCCTTACCGACCGCCTCCTTCACGGCGAAGCGCCCGGCCAGGCTGGTCGCCCGGCCGCCGCACTGCTCCTGCTCCCGGGGCGTGAAGAAGCGGTCGCAGAAGCGCTGGCCGTGGCGCGAGATGCCGCGCCGCAGCCGCTCGACCTCGATCAGGTCCACGCCGGTCGCCAGCATCAGAGCG
>NZ_JAYRVJ010000632.1:0-5304 GCF_041918635.1 Promineifilum sp. (SeqCode) | reverse complement strand
GCGGGTGGCAAGGTTGTAGAGGGCATGGCCCTGGCTGGCGCTCACTGAGGCGATATCCACCACCAGGCCGGGCGGCACGTTGATGGCTATGTCCACCACCTCGCTATCGGTGCTGCCGTTCCAGGCCCACAGACTGAGCGTTGTCATATCGCCCGTTGCCAGCCCTTCCGGCGCGGCAGTGAAGCGGGCGGACAAGCCGCTCGCCTCCAGCGCGGGCACAGTGATGATGACAGGCAGGTTGATGGCTGTCGGGCCATCAGCCGGCCCCACGAAGATCAGTCCCTGCCACTCAGAACCGGGCTTGTAGGCTATCTCGGCCGACAGATCGAAGGTGACGGGCACGCCAGCCGCCACAGGCCCGGCCGGCGCGTTGACGACCAGATCATGTCCCTGAATCGCGTCAATGGCGATGTCGAAGACGCCGGCTGTACCGGGCACGCTGTAGCCGTGAACCATGATCCAGTACTGGGCATCAACGGGCAGCGACAGGGCGATGCTCTCCTCGGATGTCGGCCCGGCCGAACTGGCGATCAAGTAGTCACTGTTACAGTCCAGCGCGCCGTCGCCGTTGTCGCCCCACAAGTAGAGATCGACATCCAGGTTATGAACGCTGGAAGTTGTCGTCGCCTGCAACAGGCCGCCATCCCGGATTTTGGTGGGATAGACCCAGGTAGCGGAGCAGATGTTATTGGGAGTGTCCTGCGCGATCGGCTCGCCCATCTTGCGGATCGGCTGCGAGAGGCCGAAACCGAGCACGCTGAGACCTTCGGGGATATCGGCCGTGGATTTGATGCTGGCCTGCAACTCCGCTCTGACTGTGGGAGGCGTGGCGCTGACGATGGTCTCGGCCGCCGCCGTCAGTGGCGCGGGAGCGACGGACAGCTGATAGGCGCGGCCGACGACCGGCTCACCGATGACGCGGCCGGCATTCAGCACATTGTGGAGCGAGACGTAGCCCAGACCGTCGCCGGAGAGACCGCCGACGATCTCCTTAGGGCCGTCGGTCTCTGTGTAGAAGGCAAACGTGCCATTGCTGAGCCAGGCATCGCGACTGCCGCCAATCCGCCCCACGCCCGACGGCCCAAAGAAGGCCGGATCGCCGGCGGAGAAGTCATCCTCGGCCGCGCCGAAGATGGCCGTGTCCACGTCGGTCAGGTCGGGCACGGGCACGACGTAGCTCGCTGTCGGGTCGGCCATGAACACGCCCACGTCGTCGAGCTGCCACCAGAAGCTCCAGCTTTGCGCGACGTAACGGAAGCGAAGCTGGACGCTGCCCCCGGCATAGTCAGACAGGTCAATGACTTGCGGTACGAAAGTATAGGTTTGCAGATCGAGAAGGTTCGTCCAGGTGGCGCCGCCGTCCTCGCTGATATCGACGTAGCCGTTCTCGAGGATGTTACCCTGCCAGTCGATGTTGCCGATGAAGTGGGTGTGGAAGGCGAGCCACGCCTCGGTTTGGCCGCTCAGGTCAATGATGGGCGTGTAAAGCTCGGTATCCACGCCGGACATGCAGTAGCTGGAGCTGGTCTCGGCCGCCAGACCCTCGCCGCCGGTCCAGTTGTCTGAGCCGAGTACCCCGGTCGATTGCCAGCCGCAGGTGCTAACATTCGTGATCACTGGCCAGTCCCACGGGATGCCGTCCTCGAACGTCTCGTAGAGTGCACTCTCCGGCAGCGGCGGGATGTTGGATGCTTCCGGGAAGGCCCATTCCGTTGTGACGACCATGCCCGTGCCGGGCTCGGTCGCGCCGTCGGGCGCGTCGTAGTAGAACTGCTTCCAGTCTCCCGTTTCTGGACGCCAGCCCCAGTCGGTGGAACCGAGGAGATGGCCGTTGTCGTAGGGCGTATCGCCCAGCGATTCATCCAGTGAAGTCGCGCCGAACTCGAACGTGGCCGAATCGGCGGCGACGTGGGTGATAACAGGAATGACTTGGCCGTCGTACTCGATAGCGCCTTCATAGAGACCGAGGCGGGCGTCGTCGGGCACGGCCATCGTCGCCGTCACCGTTGCCATGCCGGCGGCGGGCACGTTGACCGAGGCGGCCGACAGACTCAGCCAGTCCCAATCGGCCTTCTTGTAGAGGATGAGTTGGACGGTTACGTCGATGTCTTCCGTGTAACTAAATCGCTGCAGGCCGAAAAAGACGCCATCGTGCCGGCGCGACAGCGCGTCGCGGCCCAGGTCCGCCAATTGATAGTTGGCTGTGGCATAGGCGTAGGTGTAGCGGTTGAACTCAAAGCCATCGGGGCCGTCTTTATCGATCTCGTCCGGTTCGACGCGACCGTTGCCGTTGAGGTCTTCCCACAGATTGCCGTCGCCGTTCAGGTCTTTCCAGTCGTAGAAAAGGGTTGTGACGGTGGTGTCGGCATAGTAGTTCTCATCCCGGTCAAAAACCGAGAACGGGAACATCACGTGGGCGCTGACCAGATCGGGGTCGTAGTCATCGATCACGTCGCTGATGTCGCGCAGGTAGTCGGGCACGATGCCGTCTTGGTTACCGGCGCCCAGCGTGACCGTGAAGCTGATCTCGTGGACGCGCTGCAACGTGACATCTTCCAGCTCGCTGGTGACGGCCGCGTCCGTTGGGTTGTGGAGCGTCAGCGGGATCGACGCGCTCTGGCCTGGATGAATAATGGCCGGAAAACCGGGCGTCAGGTTCTCGCCGCGATAGTCGCCTACCTGCCACTGGCTGGGGGTCACGTAGGCGGCCGCGCCGGCAGCGATGGCCGTCGAGCGCAGCGCGTCGGCGTTGCCCGCGCCCTGGGCCAGGGCGTTGTAACCCAGGTCATGCGCGCCGTTATTCAGGATGTCAGTCGCTTCTTGCCACGTCGGCCAGCGACCGTGAGCGTCTTGGAAAGATTCGTAGACCATTGCGGCGATGCCGGCGCAGACGGGGCTGGACATCGACGTGCCGCCGAACAGGTCATACGCGCCCTGGCCGTTCATGGCCCGGTTGAGCGGCGTGGAACCGAAGCCCCAGGCCCCGACGCAAACCAGGTCGGGATCGACATCGCCCAGGCCCGATGGCCCGCGATTCGACCACGGCTGAATGGCCCCATAGGTGAACTGATCCGGGGCAACCAACTCAAAGTACGTGCTGCTACCATACGACGTGCTGGCGCCGACCTTGAGCAGCGTGCCGCCGCCGGGCGAGGTCGTCGTGCCATAGCCGGGGCCGCCGTTGCCCGTGGAGACCAGGAAGGTAGCATGGGGGGCGTAGACCTGGTTCAAGTATTGGGCAAAACGTGAGGTGCTATCCCAACCATCCTCGACGACAGAGCTGTCGCCCCATGAGTTGTTGATCACATGGGCTTCGTCGCCCGTCTGCGGCGCGCCGTCGAAGCCGAGGACGGCCAGCGTCCAGGAGTCAAACGGCAGGTTGAAGCCGTTCATGAACGCGGCGATCCGGGCATCTGGAGCCATGCCGGCCGTCACCGGCCCGCCGACGCCGCCCATCTCGGCCCCGCCGGCCAGGCGCGGGTTGATCTGGCGCAGCAGGTAGGGGTCGGTGATGACACTTTGCCCGGCAATCATCGAGGCCACCGCCGTGCCGTGGGCGTCCGAGTCGCCGACGAAGGCGATCAAGCGGCCCGCCTTGGGCACGATTACATTCGGGTAGAGCACACCCACACCCGGCGGCGGGTTCTCGCCGTCCGCGATCCAGCTGAGCATGCTGACGGACAGATCCCACAGGCCGTCGCCGCCGTCGCTCCCGTCGGCGTTGTAGAGGTCTGTGCCCGATAGTTCATCGCCCTTGGACATGGGCTTCTCATCGCCCAGATCCTGGTCGAAGTCGGCGTCAACGTAGACGGTGTCATAGACGCCGGCCGTCACCTCATCGGCCACGATGACCGCCGCGGGCGCGCTATACTCTGAAGCATAACCCAGGGTGCGCAGATAGGCGGCGGACAGGTGGGAGAGATCGGGATGGACTGTATAGTAGTAGATCCCACTCTGTGACGTATCCGGCCAGGTGAAGGGCAGGAAGAGCGGCTCACCCGAGAGCGTGCCGGCGTCGATCATCAAGTCGGCCGAGCACTGGCCGGCGTCGCAAGTGACGTCCTCGATCGGGAGCGTGTGGGCATAGAGCGTGCCGTTGACCCACTCCCAGTAGTTATCCGGGCCGATGGTTGCCGAATCCAGCGCGTAGTAAACGCCGGACAGCGTGTCATAGGCGAACGGCCACCCGTCGTAGGGGCCGCCTTCGACGCGGGCCTGTGTGCCTTGCAGGTCGGTCGCGCCGAAATCCACGCCGGAATCGATCACGGCGGCCACGACGCCCTCGCCGGTATAGCCGGCGGCATGGGCCTCGGCGACGCGATGAATGTCGGTGACTTTGATGGTGTCAATGGCATTGGGCGCGGGGCTGGCGGTCGCGGCCGGCGCAGTGGCCGTTGACGAAAGGGGCGTCAGGGCGTTCGCCGACGCCGCCAGCACGGCCGCCGGGCCGCCGGACGCCAGCAACTCAGCCATCTGTTGCCGCGTCAGGGCCGGTTGCGCGCCCGCCATCTCCTCCAGGCCGGGCGCGGGCATGGGCTGGTAGGCCGCGGTCGAAGTGACGGAGAATACGCCCTCCAGACCGGCCAGCTTGAGCAGGTTGGCGGCTTTCACTTCGCCGGTGACCCATTGCAGTTCGCCGAAGCGCCGGCTGGCGACCGAGCTTATCATGAATCGCTCGACGGACGTTCCGGGGCGGATAAGGACGAAAACGAGATGCTGCGTATCGTTGGCCGGCCCGGTTCTGGTCGGCCTCACCGCGGTCGTTTCGACCGAGGCGCGCAGGTCGGGTGAAAGTTTCTGGAGCGCCACGTCGGAACCGGTCGCGACGTCAACGCGGTCAACGCGGGCGAAGTTGGCAATTAAGTTGTTGGAGGGAATGCCAGTCTCTCGTTCGGCCGGTTGGGCGGCCAGGGGTGAAGAGAGCAGCAGGGTCAGGACGATGAGCAGTGCGCCGGCGCACAGTAGGCGGCCGATCTTGATGGTCATGATGAGACGTTTTCTCCAATGTTAGTTGGCTTGATGGTGTGATGTTCAGGACCGGTCAGGTTCGTGTTGTGTTACAGGCTGATAGCGTCACCTCCATTCTATGCGGCGCGATTGGCTACATCGCGCTACAGGTAGGCGATTTTCATTGGCGCCAGACAGAACTGACTGGAATATAATCTGGTTGGGCACGCGATCAACTGTGCTCTACAGGACTTCTCAGCCAGCGACCGGTGCACTCAGATCGGTCAGGTCTTGGCCTGAGTGGGCAAGGCGTCCGCTAGTTCGCGCAGCGCCTCGAACTCGATGTAGACGTTGTTG
>NZ_JAYRVJ010000631.1:0-2009 GCF_041918635.1 Promineifilum sp. (SeqCode) | reverse complement strand
GACATCAAGGAGGCGGGCGAGCACGCCGCCTACGAGGCCAACGTCCACGGCCTGCACCCGGAGATTCTGAAGACGCTGGGCCGGCTGAAGTATCGCACCTCCTACGGCCAGAACCAGTTGCAGCACTCGGTCGAGGCGTCGCACATCGCCGCCATGCTGGCCGCCGAACTGGGGGCCAACATCGAGACGGCCAAAATGGGCGCGCTGCTGCACGACCTGGGCAAGGCGATGGATCACGACCAGGAGGGCACGCACGCCCAGATCGGCGCGGAGTTCGCCAAGCGCTTTAAGGTTCCGCCGGTGGTGGTTAACGCCATCGCCTCGCACCATCACGAGGTGGAGCAGGAGACGGTCGAGGCGATCATCGTCGAGGCCGCCGACGCCATCTCCGGCGCGCGGCCGGGGGCGCGGCGCGAGAGCCTGGAGAACTACATCAAGCGCGTGCGCACGCTGGAAGAGATCGCCACCTCCTTCCCCGGCGTGGACAGCGCCTACGCCCTGCAGGCCGGCCGCGAGATTCGCATCCTGGTCAAGCCGAACCAGATCGACGACCTGGCGGCGGTGCGGCTGTCGAAGGATATCTCCAAGAACATCGAGGATACGATGCAGTATCCCGGCCAGATTCAGGTGACCGTCATCCGCGAGACGCGGGCGGTCGGTTTCGCGAAGTAAAGGAGAGCAGGAGAGCAGGGGAGCGGGGGTGCGGGGGTGAAAGAAGCGCGATGGCGCGGCTCTTTCTCCCCTGCCCCCCTGCTCTTCCGCTCCCCTGCGGCACTGAATGAGACCACTGATGATCAACACGGTTGCGGTCATTGGCTCGGGCACGATGGGACGGGGCATCGCCCAGTCGGCGGCGTTGGCCGGGCATGGGGTGATCCTCTACGACCTGACGGACGAGATCGTCCAGCGGGCGCTGGCCGCCATCGGCGACTCCATCACCGAAGGCGTCCGCCGCAGCAAGACCGCGCCGGAGGTGGCCGAGCGGGCCAAGGCGGCCCTGACGCCGGTTACCGACCTGGCCCGCGCCGCGGCGGCCGACCTGGTTATCGAGGCTGTGCCGGAAGAACTGGCCCTGAAGCGGCGCGTCTTCGAGCAGTTGGATGCCGCCGCCCCGGCCCACACGATCCTGGCCTCCAACACCTCCAGCCTGAGCATCAGCGCCATCGCCGGGGCCACGCGCCGGCCGGAGCGGGTCATCGGCCTGCACTACTTCAACCCGGCCCACATCATGCCCCTGGTGGAGATCATCCGCGGCGACCTGACCGACGACGCCACGACGAGCGCCAGCCACGCCTTTGTCGAGGGGCTGGGCAAGACGGCCGTCGTCTGCCACGACTCGCCGGCCTTCATCGTCAACCGCGTCGCCCGGCCCTTCTACGGCGAGGCGTTCCGGCTGCTGGGCGAGGGCGCGGCCGGCGTGGCGACGATTGACCGGCTGATCCGCTCGCTGGGCTTCCGCATGGGGCCGTTCGAGCTGGTCGATCTGATCGGCCTGGACGTGAACCTGGCTGTCACCAAGTCCGTCTACGACGCCTACTTCCAGGACGCCAAGTACCGGCCGCACCCGATTCAGCAGCGGATGGTGGAGAGTGGAAGGTTGGGACGGAAGAGCGGGCGGGGGTTTTACGAGTACGACCTACCTAAGTCATAAATGGGCCGGTTACTCCCATTTCTCCCCGACAGACTCAACGAGGCTTGGAAGCATTCTAACGTCAAGATGAAATCCGTGCGCTTGCAGTTGACCACCCACCCATTAGTCGTGCTCAAGGTCTTGCATCACTTCTTCAATGGAGGCCTGGAACGGCGATACGCCAAAGCGAGCCAATGCAGTCAGGAAGTCGGCACGCGATAACCCAGCCACTTCAGCCGCCCGGCCCTGAGAAAGCTGCTGCGTCTCGTACCACTTGGCCGCCGCGGCCAGGCACATCTCGCGTAGGAACGTCTCCGGGTTCTGGCGGAGCGTCGAAAAGAGATCGGCCGGCAATTCAAGGGTTAACTGCACCGTATCG
>NZ_JAYRVJ010000630.1:0-3360 GCF_041918635.1 Promineifilum sp. (SeqCode) | reverse complement strand
TGGAAGGGGTTCGCCAGCGCGGCCACGCGGGCGTTGCCGCGGTCGGCGGCCATGACGTACTGGGTCAGGTCGTTGGTGCCGATGCTGAAAAAATCCACCTCGCGCGCCAGTTGGTCGGCTACGGCCACGGCCGAGGGGACTTCGATCATGATGCCGACTTCCATCCGCTCGTCAAAGGCCACGCCCGCGGCGCGTAGTTCGACCCTCGCCTCGTCCAGCATGGCCTTGGCCGCGCGCACTTCGCCGGGCGCGCCGATCATGGGGAACATGAGCTTGACGTTGGGGCCACTGCTGATCCCTCCCCCGGCCCCTCCCGAGGGGAGGGGAGTGGCGGCGCTGGCGCGGAGGATGGCCCGCAATTGGGGCTTGAAGATGTCGGGGCGTTCCAGGCAGAAGCGAATGGCCCGCCACCCCAGGAAGGGATTGGCCTCCTCGCCCAGGTCAAGATAGGGCAACGGCTTGTCGCCGCCCACGTCTAGAGTGCGGATGATGAGCGGCCGGTCGCCCATCAACTCGGCCGCGCGGCGATATGCCTCGTACTGCTCCTCTTCGGTCGGCGGCGCGTCGCGATCCATGAACAGGAACTCGGTGCGGAACAGCCCCACGCCCTCCGCGCCGTACTCCCGCGCCAATCCTACGTCCTTTAGCCCGCCAACGTTGGCGGCGATCTCCACGCGCCGGCCGTCGCGGGTGACAGCCGGGGCCTGCCCGGCGCTCTTGGCCCGGCGTTGCGCCTCCTGCCAGGCGTCGCGCCGCGCCGTCAGCGCCGCCAGTTGCGCCGCGTCCGGCCGCGGCCAAAGCGCGCCCGCTTCGCCATCGACGGCGATCTGCTGCCCTTCGGCCACTTGCCAGATGTCGTGCCCCAGTCCGACGACGGCCGGGATGCCCAGAGCGCGGGCCAGGATGGCGCTGTGGGCGGTCGCCGCGCCCAACTCGGTGCAGATCGCCAGCACCCGCGCCGGGTCCATCCGCGCCGTGTCCGAGGGGGTCAGATCGGCGGCGATGAGGATGGAGGGCGCGGCGAAATCGAGCGAGGGCGGCTCCAGGCCGATGAGATGGCGCAAGACGCGCCGGCTCACGTCTTCCACATCGGCGGCGCGGGCGCGCATGTACTCGTCGTCCATGTCGCGGTAAGCGGCGGCCATGACCGACGTCTCGTCGCGCCAGGCGGCTTCGGCGTTGAGCGAGCCGGCGTAGAGGCGGGCGCGCGCGGCCTCGGTCAGGGCCGGGTCGTCCAGGAAGAGGGCGTGGGCCTCAAAGATAGCCGCCTCCTCCGGGCCGATCTGCTGCACAGCGCGACGGTGGAGGGCATCGATCTCGCCGCGCGCCGTGGCGATGGCCGCCTGCAGCCGCTGCCACTCAGCCGCCGGGTCGTCGACGCGCCGGGCGACCACTTCCGGCAGGCGCGGCCGGTAGAGGGCGGCCGGGCCGAGGGCGACGCCGGGGGAGGCGGGGATGCCGGTTAGGTAGTCAGTGGTCAGTGGTAGGGGCGGGTTTGAAACCCGCCCGTACTGGGTCGGTTGAGTAGCGGCGGGGGCCTCGTCGCGGTCGCCGAAGTTGTCGTCAGCCAGGGCTTGCAAGGCGGCCAGCGCGGCGGCGGCGTCCGGCCCGGTGGCGGTGACGAGGACAGAGTCCCCCTGGCGCGCGCCCAACGTCGCTACCTGGTTGATGCTCTTGGCGTTGGCGCTGCGCTCGCCTTTGCTCACGCGGATGTCGGCCGTGAAGCGGTTGGCGATGGTGACGAAGCGCGCCGCCGGGCGGGCGTGGAGGCCGAGGCGGTTGGGGATGGCTAGACTGATCTGTTCCTGAGCATGGGCCGGCATGGAGTCCGGCGGTTGGGGCGCAGGGGAGCTGAGGAGCGGGGGAGCGGGGGGAACTCCGCCTAGTTGCTCGATTTTGACGGAGAGAGCGCTTTCGGCTTCGGCCATCACCTGTTGGGGCGACGCGCCGACGGCGGCCTGGACGGCGGCAGCCAGCGCGCCTTCCACCAGCGGCGCGGCGCACAGGAAGACGCGCTCGCGCTGCTCGTCCGGCAGGAACTCGAGCGCCATCTCGGCGCTCAGCAGGGCGCTGCCCAAATCCATCAGGACGACGACGCCGTCATCGCTGTAGACGGCGTTGATCGCCTCCAGCACCTTCATCGCGTCAGTGCCGATGGGGCTTTCCGGGTCGTCGATGCCGCCGGCGACGGCCAAAGGCACTCTGCCCTGGGTCATCTGCTCCGCCAGTTCCCGCACCCCCGCGGCCAATTGTGCACTATGAGAGACTACGACGATTCCGACCATGATGATTAAGAGAAGAATCCACAGATTAGACCTGACAGGTGTCGCCGTCACCGCGACGGCGACACCTGTCAGGTCTGGCATTCCGGACAGCGCTCGACTTCGTGGACAGTGTCCGCGAGGCGTTCGTCGAGCGCTTCGGGCGGGCCGGGACGGAAGCCGGTCGCGCCACAGCGACAGGCGTACCAGCCCAGGGCCAACTCGCTATAAGGCTGCGGCCTGCGGGCCAGGTCAATGCACTCCACGCCCATTCGCCAGCGCGCGTTGGTGATCAGCCGGCGGCAGCCGATGGCTTCCAGCTTCTCCCGATAGAGACTAAAGTGGGCGCAGTGGCGCATCAGCAGCACGGCCGTGTCGATGCCGGCCGGGAAGGGCAGCGTGCGCGCGTCGCCGCAGAGGACGATGAGGTTGGGCGGCAGATATGTCTCGTCTTGCGGCAGGGGAGGAGGGGAGCAGGGGGGCAGGGGAGAAGAAGGGAGCAGCGCCGCCTGTAGCTCGATGGCGTAGACGATGCGCGCCCGCGCCGCCAGTTGGCGGGCGAAGCGCAGGTCGCCCGCGCCAATGTCGAGGACGGCCGCGCCGGCCGGCACGTAGCGCAATGCCCGCTCATACGTCGCCTCATCGTAAGGCGCCCAGAGATGCTCCCAGGAAGCGTCGTCCGCGGCTTTCGCGAATCGCTGAGGACAGCAGGCAACTCTGACAGAATCCGCGCCTTCCAGCCGCATGGCTCCCCCGGCCACGTCCACGCTACCGACGCAGCATGTAGTAGCTGACGACAAAATAGAGCAAGGTGGCCGCGGCGAAGCCGGACGCCCACAGGTAAGCTGTGGTGTCCAGCGACGCGCGGCGCGACCACAGGATGAAGATGAAAACCAGCGCCGTCACCAGCGCGGCGCGAATCCAGTAGAATCGCCGGTTGAACTGGACAGGCTGGCCTTCGCGTTTGCCGTTGCCCGGCGATTTGTTGGTATTCTTGGTCATAGGCGTTTCCCAGACCTGTCAGGTCTAGAGAGAGTCTAGCCGGCCAGCCGTTGTAAAGAAATGGCGAGCCACAAACCGTATAAGATCGCCAGCGCGC
>NZ_JAYRVJ010000629.1:0-5996 GCF_041918635.1 Promineifilum sp. (SeqCode) | reverse complement strand
GGTTGGGTTGAACGGCCACGCCGACGCGCTATCCCCGGCTGACGGGAAAGAGGGCCAGACGTTGCAGGGGCACGCCTTTGGCAACCTGCTGCTGGCGGCCCTGACCGGGATCACCGGCAGCTTTGACGAAGCGCTGTTGGCTGCCCAGCGCGTGCTGGCGTTGCGCGGGCAGGTATTGCCTTCGACGCTGGAGGATGTGACCCTGGTCGCTGACGTGCTGACGCCGGAGGGGAACGTGCGGCAGGTGGTGGGTGAGTCGGCCATCCCGAAGGTGGGCGGCCACATCGAGCGCGTGCGACTGGAGCCGGCCGGGGTGCGGGCCTATCCGCCGGCGTTGCGGGCCATCTTCGCCGCCGACCTGATCGTGCTGGGGCCGGGCAGCCTTTACACCAGTATTCTACCCAACCTGCTCGTCCGCGATCTGGCCGAGGCGCTGACTCACGCCCGCGCGCCGGTCGTCTACGTCTGCAATCTGGCGACGCAACCGGGCGAAACCGACGAGTACACCGTGGCCGATCACGTGGAGGCGCTCTTGCAGCACGCGCCGGCCGACTTCGTCGATCTGGTACTGGCGAACGACAACCTGTCTATCCCGCCGGAGACGGGCGGCGGCCACACGCGATTCGTAGTGCCGCGGCCGTCGCCCCGCGTCCCCCTGCGCGCCCTCGATCTGGTGGATGAGGCGCGCCCCTGGCGGCACGACAGCGAGAAGCTGGGCCGGGCGGTGGTGGGGTTGCTGTCGGCTACGCGCCGGCCGCGCTAGAAACTCGGTTTCTTCCGAGAAACCGAGTTTCTGGTTGAATCCTGTCTCGCGCATGGTACAATGTTTGACATAAATCGGATGTTACGAGGGAAGAGATGACGACCCTGCAAGAGGCCATATCCGCCGCGCGCGCCGGCGATTCGGAGCGCGCCCAACTCCTCACCGCGGACGTGATCCAGCGCGACCCCGACGACGCCCAGGCCTGGTACTTGCTCAGCCAGTTGGTCGAGTCCGACGCGCGGCGGGCCGCCTATCTGCGCAAGACCCTGGCGCTCGATCCCGGCCACGTCCGCGCCCAGGCCGAACTCGACGAACTCTCGCCAGACCTGTTCGACACGCAGCCGATCGTTGTTGAGGCGGCAGCTGGCGCGGCGGTTGTGGAGGAGTCCGTCCCACCGATCGAGTGGGTTGCCGAGGAGCCGGCCGAGGTTGTCGAAGCCGTTGCGCCAGACGTTGAACCGGTCGCGCCGGCGGTCGAGCCTCTCACCACGACCGTCTGGGAGGAATCACCCGCGCAGGAAGCGCCGGTCGAAGTCGCCTACGCGACGACCGCCGAGTCGTCCGTGGCTGGGGATTCGTCCCCCTTGCCGGTGGCTTCTGTAGCCGTCCCGCCCGCCGAGCCTGTGGCCGTCGCGCCACCTCCAGCCGCGCCGGCGATTTACGCGGAACCAGCCGGCGGTCCTCCCAAGCGTGGTAACCAGGGATTAGCGCTGCTGCTAGGGGTGTTGGTTTTCCTGACGCTGATCGTCCTGGCCTTCTTGATATATCTATTGTTCTTTGCCTAAATAGAAACCCGGTTTCTCCCAAGAAACCGGGTTTCTACGGCAGCCACGTGGGCAAGAAACCATCCGCGACGAGTCGCGTCACCTCGCCGCTGCTCACGTCTAGCCGCCAAATATCGCTAACCGCCGTTGGGTCGGCCAGATCGTATCGCTGGTAAAGCAGGTAGCGGCCGTCGGGGGACCAGGCCGGCGGCCCGTGATAGTAGGCCGGTTCGTTGGTCAGCGCCCTCGCCTCGCTGCCGTCAGGGCGCATCACCCATAACTGCCGCCCAAAGGCCGCGTCGGGCACGCTCCGGCCGAACGCGATCCACTCCCCATCCGGCGACCAGGTGGGCGCGCTATCATCCACCGTGCTCTCCGGACTGAGTCGCTGACGCGTCCCCGTCTCCGCCAACGCGACCCGGTACAAGTAGACTGTCGAGGACTCCTGAACAGACGTGTCAGGTGTTCCCACACCGGACACGTCTTGGGAGGGGTCGGCATGGAGCGTCAGGTCGCCCACGATGACCTCGGCGCTGTCGGGGCTCCAGGCGGCGGGACGGCCGACGCGGCTGCCCAACAGGCGTTGCGCGCCGTCGCTCAGCCGGTAGAACACGATCCCCTCGTCGCGCGGCGAGACGTAGCTGAGCCATTCCCCATCGGGCGAGAAGCGCGCCCCATAGCCGGGCGTATCGTCCCCCTCGATGAGCGGCAGCGTCTCGCTGGTGGTCGGGTCAAGCCAGTAGAGGCGGGGCGAGCCGGCGACGCCGCCGGCCAGCGCCCGCCGCTCGTAGACCAGCCGCCCGCCGTCGGGTGACCAGACCGCGCCGGAACATTCGGCGTCGGGGCAGGCCAGTAGTTCGCGGTCGTCCTGGCCTTCGGGGGAGATGAGCCGCAGCGCCGCGCCGCCGGCCGTCTGCGTGGCGTAGACAATCGTCTCGCTATCCGGCGACAGGGCAAAATCGAGGAGTTCAGGCCCACCCTCAGCGGTCAGTTGGCGCGGCGGCTCATCAGGATTGTCCTGACGGAAAAGCTGGGCGCGGCCCTGATCGTCGGCGCGCAGAAAGAGGATGGCCGGCAGGCTCTCGAGCTGTCCGCAGCCGGCTGGCAACAGGCCCGATAGCGCCAGAAGCGCCCCCAGCCAGACCCACAAAAAACGCCGTCGCCGGTTCATGAGCACTCGATCATACCGGCGGCGGCGAATGGGGCCACTCTCTCGAGTTGGGTGTTGCGCGATCTCTAATCGGCCGCGGCCGGAGCGCTGTCCTGCAGCCGCTTGCGCAAGCGATCGGTCATAATGCGCATGACCTGCAAGGCGAAAAACGGCGTGCGGTGGACGTGCTGCATGAACTTGGCCTCGTCAATCGCCACGAGCCGGCAATCCGTCCGGGCGACGACGGTGGCGCTGCGCGGCGACCGGTCAACCAGGGCCATCTCGCCGAAGATGCCGCCGGACGTGACCACGTCGATCACCTTGTCGTGGGCGATGACCTCCAGTTCTCCATCCTGCACCACGTACATGCAGTGGCCCTCGTCGCCCGCCCGGAAGATGGTGTCGCCGGCTGCATACTGATCAACGTTTTTCTCGAACTTGAAGATCTCGATTGTAGCGGTCATTCTGGCCTCTTAGGCATCGCACTCACAATTGGTTGGCGGGCGGCGCCTCGTACTCACCCATGTTCATCTCGGAGTAGACGCCGGTGGTCATGTAGATCACCCACTCGCAAATGTTGATGGTGCGGTCGGCCGACCGCTCCAGGTTGTGCAGCGCCCATTCTAGATGATTGGCCCAATGGATTTGTCGCGGCTCGGCCATCATGTAGGCCACGATCTCGCCGTACAGGTGGTTGAAAAGGAAATCGACCTTGTCATCCTCGGCCGGGATGCGGCGGGCCAGGGCCGCGTCGCGGTCAGCGAACGCTTTGAGCGATAGGTGCAGCATCTCGCGCGCGTACTCGGCCATCTCCGGCAAATGCTGCGCGAAGGCCGCCGGGATGGGTTCCGGGCCCAGGCCCAGGCTGATCCGGCCGATGCCCTTGATGTAGTCGTGGATGCGCTCCAGTTCGCCGACGATCTCCATGATGGCGGCAATGAGGCGCATGTCGCGGGCCATCGGGGCCTGGGTGGCGATCAGCGTCAGCGCGTCAAGGCCGACCTTGATGCGCCGTTCGTTGATGGACTGGTCGGCCCCGATCATCCGTTCGGCCGTGACCCGGTCGCGATGAATGAAGGCGTCGGTGACTTTGACAAGGTGCTCTTCGACCTCGCTGCCCATGCGCAAGACTTCATCCTCAAGCCGTTGTAGTTCCCGATCAAATGACTCGCGCATCACGTCTCCTTAAGAAAATAATCCGCAGATTTCTGTAGCCGATCCCCAATTCCCTAACTTCTCACTTCTTACTGCTTACTTCTGACTTCTGTGATTAGCCAAATCGCCCAGTAATATACTGCTCCGTCATCTCGTTCTTCGGGTTGGTGAACAGTTCGTTCGTCTGGTTATACTCCACCAGATAACCGGCGCGGTCAGTGTCCATGTTGAAGAAGGCGGTGAAGTCCGACGCCCGCGCCGCCTGCTGCATGTTGTGGGTTACGATCAGGATGGTGTAGTGGCGCTTCAACTCCTGGATCAGTTCCTCGATGCGCAGGGTCGAGATGGGGTCGAGGGCCGAGGCCGGTTCGTCCATCAGGATAATCTCCGGCCGGATGGCGATGGCCCGGGCGATGCACAGGCGTTGCTGCTGGCCGCCGGAGAGCGACAGGCCGCTTTGGTCGAGCTTGTCCTTCACCTCATCCCACACCGCCGCGTCGCGCAGTGACTCCTCCACCAGAGCGTCCATATCCCCCTTCGAGCCTTTGAAGCCGTTGATGCGCGCCCCCCAGGCGACGTTCTCATAGATCGACTTGGGAAACGGGTTGGGTTTCTGGAAGACCATGCCGATGCGGCGGCGCACTTCCACCGGGTCTACGTCGGGATCGTAGATGTTCTTGCCGTGGAAGAGAATCTCCCCCTCGGCGCGCGCCGACGGGATGAGATCGTTCATGCGGTTGAAAGCGCGCAAGACTGTGCTCTTGCCGCAGCCGGATGGGCCGATGAGGGCCGTGATCTGCCGCGAGTGGAACTGGAGATTGATGCCCTTGACGGCGCGAAAGCTGCCGTAAAAGATGTCCAGGTCGCGCGCCTCGATGGCGTAGTCGGCGCCGGCGCTCAGGCCGTTTGAATAGGGTGCGAGAGCGTTCATGGTTCCTGTCGTAAGACCTGACAGGTTTCGAGCGGACTCCTGTCCGCCAACCTGTCAGGTCTCGCTTGGTTGAAGTTATCCGATCCGCTTGCCGTAGCGGTTGCGCAGGTAGATGGCCGTCGCGTTGAGCATGAACAGCAGGAGCAACAGGGCGACGATGGCCGCCGCGGCGATGTCGCGGAAGGTGTCCTGCGGGCGCGCCGTCCACTGGTAAATCTGGGACGGCAGTGAGGTAAATTTGGAGAAGGGGCCGGTGGGGTCAGTGGTGATAAACGTGGACGCGCCGACGACCACCAGCGGGGCCGTCTCGCCGATGATGCGCGACATGGACAGGATGACGCCGGTCAGGATGCCGCCGATGGCGTTGGGCAAGACGTGGCTGCGCACCGTCTGCCAGCGCGTCGCCCCCAGCCCGTAGCTGGCCTGGCGCAGCGAGCTCGGCACAGCGCGGATGGCCTCCTGGGCGCTGATGATGATTACCGGCAAGCCCAGCAGCCCCAGCGTCAACCCCGCCGACAGCACCGTCCGGCCGTTGGCGACCGCTGGGTCAGACACGCCGAAGAGCGCGCCGCTGGTGATCGGCTCCAGCGCCCGGACAAACACGGCCAGCCCCAGCAAGCCGTAAATGATCGACGGCACGCCGGCCAGGTTGTTGATGTTGGTCTGGATGATGCGGTTGATGCGGCTGCCCTTATTGGCGTACTCCTCCAGGTAGATGGCCGCGCCGACGCCCAGCGGGAAGCTGAACAGCACGGCGATGCCGACTACCCACAGCGTGCCCAGGATGGCCGTGCGCACGCCGGCGATCTCCGGATAGCTGGATTGCGGGCTGGTGATGAAGTCGAGCGTCAGCCAGCGCCGGAACTGAATCTCGGCCCCGGGGTACTTCTGCGCTGCCTGCTGCAAGATTTCGTCTCGATTGAAGAGCGAGTCCCACAAGTCCCACGATTCGACAACCGTGGGCTGGACTACGTCGGCCTGGATGAGTTGAATGAGCGAGGCGGAGTCGCGGGGGCCGAGGGTGCAACTGGCCGGGGGATTCTCGCTGGCGCAGGCGGCGGCGTAGCGCTCTTCGGTGTCGCACACCAGCCGGTCGCCGTAGAAGCGCTGCTCGTACTCCACGGCGCGGCAGCGACCGGCGGAGACGTTGGCCTGATACATGGCGACCTGGTCATCGTAGGCCAGGTCGGCCAACGTCGCCTGGGTAAATACAGTATCGGCGAAGAAGTCCAG
>NZ_JAYRVJ010000628.1:0-1708 GCF_041918635.1 Promineifilum sp. (SeqCode) | reverse complement strand
TGGCCGGCCGCGCCTAACTCACGGGCCGCTGCAATCCGGTCGGCGATCTCGCTGAAGGGCGTCTGGGCCGCGCCAATGCCGGGAATGATGTGGCGGTCGCCACGATTGGCCTGGAAGTCGCTCACCAGCGTGCGCCAGCGTTCCAGCCGGAACGTCTCTGGATTGCTGGAGTAGATCATCGGCGAGATGGCGTCAATGTAGCCGCCCTTCACCCAGCCCTGCGAGTCCTGATAGTAGTCGCGGTAGCCCTGGCTGTAACCCCAGCCCCACCGATCCAGATAGGTGTGCCAGACGGCGGCCGATAGCCACACGTCGCGCCCGGCCGGGCGGATGATCTCCTCGTACACCTCGCGCACCAGCGTGTTGACCTGCTGCCGCTGCCACGCTTCATAGACTCCACTCGCGCCGCTGAAGCACGCCCCGCCGAACGCGGCCTCGCTGACCGGGTCGCACGACGTCGTTCGCGCGGCGTAGCGCACGCGGTCGAGGTGGATGCCGTCGATGTCATACCGATTGACCAGATCGGCCACGACCGCCTTGAAGTGGGTCCGAAAGACGGCTGAGGCCGGGCTGGCGGAGAGGTATTCGCCGCACGAGACCTGGCCGGCCGTCGTCCATTGCGCGCCATTGAGCTGGCCGTCAGTCGTCCCGTGGGCGCTCTGCAGCCGGTAGTAGAGCGGCGTCGGGTTTGCCAGCGGCGGCGGCGGGCAGTCGCCGGAGGTTGTCCGGTCGCCAACGGGGTAGACGTTGACGTAGGCATGCAGCTGTAGCCCGCGCTCGTGGGCGCGCTGCGCGAAGTAAGCCAACGGGTCCCAGGCGGGTGAGGGCGGCTGGCCCAACACACCGCCGCTGACCCGCTGCGCCCACGGTTCCAGACCGGGGGTGTAATAGGCGTCGGCCGTGCCGCGCACCTGGAAAAAGATGGCGTTGAAGCCGGCGTCGGCGGCGTTGCGTACGATCTCGTCGATCTTGGCCGGGCTGGCCGGCCGGTTCAGTTGCGTCCAGTCGAAGCGCGTCACCCACAGGCCGCGGAACTCCACCATGCCCGCCGGGCGGGTGGGCGTCGGCGAGGGCGTGGGCAGGTCGGCTAGCTTGTAGACCTCCAGGAAGAGCAGCTTGTTGTTGACGGCGCTCGCCCCGCTGCGGATGGTCAGCCGGCCGTCGGTCACCGAGACGTTGGCCGTGCCCTGGATGAAGCGGCGGTCGTTGGCTGGAGCGCCCTGGAGCAACAGGTCGTCCTCAGCCAGGCTGTGCATCACGCCGTCAAATGCCTCCGGGTCGCCGGCGACGGCGTATATGTCGTAGACGCCCGGCGGCAGCGCCAATTCCCAGACGGCGTCGGGGTTCTCCGGTTTTTGCAGATGGATGAGGGTGTCGTAGCGCTGATCCAGGGCCAGCGGCGAGTTACGCTCGCGCGTCGCGGCGCTGCTATCGGCATTCCAACCATAGGTAAAGCCGTTGCCCCGGTCGCCGTAGGGCATGCCGCTGTCG
This sequence comes from Promineifilum sp. (SeqCode), assembly GCF_041918635.1. Classification (NCBI taxonomy): domain Bacteria; kingdom Bacillati; phylum Chloroflexota; class Ardenticatenia; order Promineifilales (SeqCode); family Promineifilaceae (SeqCode); genus Promineifilum (SeqCode); species Promineifilum sp. (SeqCode). The sequence goes on along the minus strand of NZ_JAYRVJ010000628.1, from coordinate 217 downwards.
GATAGATAGCCGGGCGGGACCTCGGCCCCGGCCGGCTGGAAGTTGATCTTCACCACCGATTGGCCGGTGGAGGCGGGGGCGCGCAAGATCACCGGCAGGCGGGTCTGGCCCGCGCTCTGGGCCATGACGGTCAGCGCCACCCCAACCAGCGCCAGGAAGGCCGCCAGTGGCAGGACAGATCGCAAGGGTTTGTTCATTCTGCTGCTATTCTGCCATA
>NZ_JAYRVJ010000627.1:0-4361 GCF_041918635.1 Promineifilum sp. (SeqCode) | reverse complement strand
GAACGACAACTGGCTATCGACGTAGTTGCGGGTGCGCACCTTGAAGCGCTCGCGCGCGCCGACGTGATGGCGCTGGAACAGCGCGAAGTCAACCGTGTCGAAGTACAGCGTGCGGTAGCGGTTCAGGCGCAGGCCCTCGATATCCAGCACGCGATAGGCGTCACTCAGACCCGACAGCGCACTATAGAGTTCGCGCTCGTGCAGCAGGTATTTGGTGTCGGTGCGGTCTTGCAGGGCCACGTCGGCCATCTCAGCCAGTGTGATCGGCTCGAAGCGGTTCAGTAGGCCGGCGAAGTCGGGGCTGTAGCTCTGCCACTGTATCGGGGCCTGTGGCCGTGGCCTTTCCTGCAATTCCACCGCCGGCCGCCGGGCCGGTGTGGGGAACCTCGTCGTGTATTCCATCGCTATCTCTTTACGGGCCGCGGAGCCGGGCCGTCCCGGCTCCGCAACCACCCTACGATTGGATTCGGGCCATCTCATGCCCGTTCGCTCGTCTGAGGATAGTATCGCCCAAAAGTGTTAGGGAATTGTTTAGAAAGGGTTTCAGTCGTGTAAAGCGATGGGGAGCAGGGGGGCGGGGGTGCAGGGGAGCGGGGGAGAAACTGACCTACTGACCACTAAAAACTGCGCGATCTGCGAAATCCACGGATACTTCTTGCCATGACGTTCGACGTGTTCGACCCCGCCTTTCGGGCCGATCCTTATCCGGTCTATGCGCGGTTTCGCGAGTGCGACCCGGTGCATCAGGGCCGGCCGCCCACGCCGGGCGAGGACGCGGCCGGCTGGTGGTACGTGTTCCGCTATACCGACGCGGCGGCGGTGCTGAAGGACCCGCGCTTCGGCCGGGCCATCGCCCCCGCCCTCGACGCGCTGCCGCCGCCCGTGCCGCCGGCCGAGCGCGAGCCGTTCTGGGAACATTATGCCCGCTGGACACTGGCGCTGGAGCCGCCGGCCCACACCCGGCAGCGGGCGCTGCTCAATCACGCCTTCACCGCTCGTGTGGTAGAGGCGTTGCGCCCGCGCATTGCCGCACGGGCCGCGGCGCTGTTGGCCGAACTGGCCCCACGCGGCGGCTTCGACGTGGTGGCCGACTATGCCTTTCCGCTGACGCTGGCCGTCATCGCCGACCTGCTGGGCATCCCCCACGACGACCTGGCGCAGGTCAAGGCGTGGTCGCTGACCATCGCCGCGGTGCTGGACTACAAGCGAACGTGGGACGTGATGGCCGAAGGTAACCGCATGGCGCTCGATTTTGCCGCCTATCTAGCCGAGATCGTCGCCGCGCGCCGCGCCCGGCCGCGCGACGACCTGATCAGCCGGCTGCTGGCGGCCACCGACGCGGCCGAGCCGTTGAGCGAGGAAGAAGTGATCTCGCTGGCGATCATGCTGCTCTTCGCCGGGCACGAGACGACGGTCAATCTCATCTCGGCCGGGACGCTGCTGCTGCTGGAGGCCCCGGCGCAGTTGGCGCTGTTCCGCGCCCGGCCCGATTTGACCGATGCGGCCGTGGACGAGTTCCTGCGGCTGCACAGCCCCATCCAGGCCACGACGCGCATCGCCTACGCCGACGTAACGCTGGGCGGCCGGCTCATCCGGCGCGGCGAGTCGGTCACGCTGCTGCTCGGCTCGGCCAACCGCGACCCGGCGGCCTTCGCCGACCCCGACCGGCTGGACATCGCCCGGCAGCCGAACCGGCATCTGGCCTTCGGGCGGGGCATTCACTACTGCTTGGGCGCGCCGCTGGCCGTCACTCAGGGAGGAATTGCCCTGCGCGCGCTGTTGGCTGGGGAAGTCGAGTGGGGGGTGGCCGCTCCGCCGGTGTGGGGGGAGACGTTTGGGTTTAGAGGGCTGAAAACTTTCGAGGTTGAAACAATGGGGCGGATTGGTTCTGGCGAGAAGGTGGATGCCAGCCAACGCCCACCCATCGCTGCCGGGCGCGAACGATGACCTCGCTATTCATATTGAGTGTCACGATGGTGGCGCGCCCTGTGGCTGTAAGACCGATAAGCTGGCTGCCGCTGCCATCCCAGGTCAAGTGTTCCTCCCACTGCTGGAGGCGGGGGTGAAAGAGCGGCGTCCGCTCTCCGGTCAACGGATCGATGCCCGAGGTCTGCGCACCTTTGAACTCGTTGCACCGGCGGCAGGCGAAACACAGATTGTCGAACGTCGTTTGCCCACCTTGAACCCTGGGCAAGATATGATCAAGAGTGAGTGGCTGGCCGGTGGTGGCCGCGCAAGTCTGACAGTAGGCGCAACAATGATCGTCCGCTTCAATTAGACGCCTGCGCAGCAATGACGGTAGTTTGTCGCTCATCCGACGTTAGAGATTATCGGCTGGGGGGATCGAATGGCCGCGCCAGTGCAGGAGAGCCGCGGCCTGCGCCTTTCTGAGCATGAAGCGATCGGCCTCTTCCCGCAATTGGGCCAACTCAGTTCGTTCGGCGGGGGTGAGGGCATCCTCGGCGTTCTTGCCCAACAGTTCACCATAACGCGCCATGTCGTCCTCGGTCTGACGGCTGCGGGCGATCTGCCAAAGGCTCTCGTCATCAAGGCGATCCAGCGCGGCCAAGTCGGCCTGGAAGGCCGCCGGAACGTCATCCCAGAGTGGCGGGCTGCCCACCTCGACAGCGCGCACCAACACCTCGTCGAGAGGCTGCCTCATGGCCTGGGCTGTCTGCTGCAAACGGCGATATAGGCGTTCCGGCAGGTTCAGCGTGACGGGATACATGCTCATCTCTACATCACTCCACACTCAGTTCCTCTATCATACCAGAAAGACCGCGATCATGAGATGTGATACTTGCACGCCCGCCCAATTCCACATATGATGCCCCACCTCTAGAAGAGCGGTTGGGCAAGCCGTCCGCAGGATTGTAGGGCGGTTTGGCAAACCGCCTCTTCAGCGAGGCCGAAGAGCGGTTTACCAAACCGCGCTACAACTAGGCAGCGTTGTTTACAAAGGAGTCTCTGACCATGAGCGCACTGCCCACCCACGCGAATGTTGTGATCATCGGCGCCGGCATCGTTGGCAACAGCATGGCCTACCATCTGGCCCAGCTGGGCTGGAAGGACATCGTCCTGCTGGACAAGGGGCCGCTGCCCAACCCCGGCGGCTCTACCGGACATGCATCCAACTTCATCTTCCTCGTCGATCACTCCAAGGAGATGACCCAGTTCACCGTCGATAGCGTGCGCCAGTACCAGGAGTTGGGCGTCTTCACCCTCAGCGGCGGCATCGAGGTGGCGCGCACCAAGGAGCGGGTCGAGGAGCTCAAGCGTCGCGTCGCGTCGGGCAAGTCGTGGGGCATCGAGACCGAGATCATCTCGCCGGCCGAGGTGAAGGCCCTCGTCCCCTTCCTCAATGAGCGCATCATCAAGAGCGGCTTCTACACCCCCGGCATCGGCACGGTAGACTCGCTGCGCGCCGGCACACTCATGCGCGAGTATGCCCAGAGCCAGAACGCGCTGACCGTGTTCACCAAAATCGAAATCACCGGCGTAGACGTGGTGAATGGCCGCGTGCGCGGCGTACGCACCGACCAGGGCGATATCGCCGCCGAGATGGTCATCATCTGCTGCGGCATCTGGAGCCCGCGTATCGCCCGCATGGCCGGAGCCAGCATCCCCCTGACCCCGGCCGTGCATCAGATGGTCAGCGTCGGCCCCGTCCCCCTGCTGGCGGAGAAGCCGGGCGAGATCAACTACCCCATCGTCCGCGACGTGGACTTCAACTCCTACGAACGCCAGCACGGCAGCGACATGGAGGTCGGCTCCTATGATCACCGGCCGATCCTGATGGATCCCGACGATATCCCCTCCATCGAGAAGGCCGCCCTCTCGCCGACTGAGATGCCCTTTACCCAGGACGACTTCGAGCCATCCATGGAACGCGCCCTGGAACTGATGCCATTCCTGGGCGACTACCCCATCCGCTACGCCATCAACGGCTTGCTGTCGCTGACGCCGGACGGCTACCCCCTCATCGGCGAGACGCCGGAGGTCAAGGGCCTTTGGTCGGTAGCCGCCGTCTGGATCAAGGAAGCGCCGGGCATCGCCCGCGCCGTGGCCGAGTGGATGACCACCGGCGCGCCGGAGATCGACCCGACGACCTCCGACATCGCCCGCTTCTATGATCACCAGAAGACGTGGGCCCACATCCGCGCCCGCGCCGTCGAGGGCTTCAACAAGACCTACGGCATCGTGCACCCGCGCGAGCAGTGGAGCAGCAACCGCAATGTGCGCCTGACGCCCTATCACGAGCGGGAGCGGGCGCTGGGCGGCGTGTTTTACGAGGCGGCGGGCTGGGAGCGGCCGATGTGGTACGAGTCGAACGCGCGGCTGCTGGCGGAGTACGGCGAGCG
>NZ_JAYRVJ010000626.1:0-5577 GCF_041918635.1 Promineifilum sp. (SeqCode) | reverse complement strand
GCCAGCTTTGGGATCACATTGCAACTCCTCCAAGAGGGACGCGAACAAGTCTTGGAACAGCATCGACGCCGGGATGTCGCCTGGGTTGGGGGCCAGCTGATGTACTTCGAGACGGGCCAGGGAAGCGCGCTCTCCCCTGGCCCCTAGCCCCTAACCCCTAGTCCCTAAATGAAGGAAGTAATCATGGTTGAAGCGACATCAAGCCCTTCGTCCTCCGTGCCGGTCATTGGGCCGCGGATGCCGGTACTGGAGGTCGATAATCTGGCTGTCGCCTACAAAGTGCGTGGCGGCGAGGTGGAGGCGATCCAGAACATCTCGTTTGCGGTGGAGCGGGGGGAGACATTTGGCCTGGTGGGCGAGTCCGGTTGCGGCAAAAGCACGACCGCCTGGGCCATTGTCAACTTCCTGGGGGCCAACGGCTACGTCAAGCGGGGCAGCATCAAGTTCCAGGGGCAGGAGTTGCTGGGGCGCACGGCTGAGGAGTTGCGCCAACTGCGCGGCGACCAGATCGCCATGGTCTACCAGGACCCCATGCAGTCGTTGAATCCGACCATGCGCCTGGGCGACCAGATGCGCGAAGTGCTGACTGTCCACCGCGGGGTGAGCGAGGAGGAGGCGACCCGGCGCTGCATCGCCATGCTGGATCGCGTCTACATGCCCGACCCCACCAGTGTCATGAACCGCTACCCGCACCAGATCTCCGGCGGGCAACAGCAGCGCGTGGTCATCGCCATGGCCCTGCTGAACAATCCGGCGCTGCTCATTATGGACGAGCCGACGACGGCGCTGGACGTGACCGTCGAGGCGGCCGTGCTCGACCTCATCGCCGAACTGCGCCGCGATTTCGACACGGCCATTCTCTTCATCAGTCACAACCTCGGCGTCATCGCCCGCATTTGCAACCGGGTGGGCGTCATGTATGCCGGCGAACTGGTGGAGCGGGCGACCGCCGGTGAACTGTTCGCCGCCCCGCAGCACCCTTACACCCAGGGGTTGATCCGCTGCCTGCCCAAACTGGGCCGGGACAAGGCCAGCAGTCTCCTGTACCCCATCCGCGGCCGCGTTCCCCCGCCCGACAACCGGCCGGAGGGCTGCCTTTTCAGCCCTCGCTGCGACTATGCGCGCGACTACTGCCGCGCCGTGCGCCCCGAACTGCGCCAGTTGCCCACCGGAACCTACGTCCGCTGTCACTATGCTGAGGAGATCGATCCGGCGCAGTGGGTTCCGCCGGCTGATATCCAGCTCATCCTGCCGGACCCAACGGCTAACGGTGCGACGGGCGCGCCTATCCTGGAAGTGAAAGGGCTTCAGAAGTACTACCCCATCCAGGGCAACTCCATTCGGGACGTGCTGGGCCTGGGCCAGCCGCGCGCCGTTCAGGCGCTCGAAGACGCCTCATTCCGCGTGGCGAAAGGGCAAACGCTGGGTATCGTCGGCGAGTCGGGCTGCGGCAAGAGTACGTTGGTCAAGACGATCATCGGCCTGGAGAGCAGCACCGGCGGCGCGGCGGAGTTCAAGGGCTTTGACATTACCGGCGACCTGTCTGCGCGCAACGTCGAGCTGATCCGCGAGTTGCAAATGGTCTTCCAGAACCCGGACGCGACCATGAACCCGTCCTACACGGTCGGCCACCAGATCGCCCGCCCCATGGAGCGCTTTGGCACCGTGCCACGCGCTCAGGTGCGGGCCGAGGTGATCCGCTTGCTGGAGGCGGTGCGTCTGGGTGAGAGCTACTATAATCGGCTGCCGCGCCAACTCAGCGGCGGCGAGAAGCAGCGCGTCGGCATCGCCCGCGCTCTGGCCAGCCGGCCCGATCTCGTCCTGTGCGACGAACCCGTCAGCGCGCTCGACGTGTCAGTGCAGGCGGCCCTGCTCAACCTGTTGCTGGAGGTGCAGCGCGACTACGGAACGACGATGATCTTCATCGCCCACGATCTCAGCGTCGTGCGCTTTCTGTCGGATCAGATCGCCGTCATGTATCTGGGCCAGGTCGTCGAGATCGGGCCGGCCGAGGCCATCTACGTGCCACCCTATCACCCCTACACCGAGGCGCTACTGTCGGCCGTGCCCACCATCCCTGACCCCATAGCGCAACAGCGTCGCATCCGGCTGGAAGGAACCGTGCCCAGCGCCCTCGACCCGCCTGGCGGCTGCCGCTTCCACACGCGCTGCCCGCGCCGGGCCATGCTGCCCGATGGCGGCCGCATCTGCGAGACGGACGTTCCCCCCTGGCGGGAAGACGGCAACGGCCACCGCATTCTCTGTCACATCCCGCTCGAGACTCTACGCGCCTTCGAGCCGGTCATCACCGTCCCGCATCCCTCTTCAAGGTAGTCCCATGCTCGTCAAGGACTGCATCATCCGACGTTGCGCCCATGCTACGAATCACTGACATTCTCCTTGCCCCGCCCGGCCCAGCCAATCCGCTGTCGGTGGGCCTAACCATTGGCGGACAGGAGCCTGCGCCGGCCGGCCGGCCGCTCGTCTTCTGGGGCGATCTGGAGGCCGATGTCCTCGATGCACCCGAAGCCGCCCGGCTGGTAGACCTCATCAAACCAGTACTGGCCCAACAACCGGCTACCAGCTTTCGTGCTCTCGCCGAGCGAGTCAGGCGGGCCATTACCGCGCCGGACGCGGCGCCCTCCGCCCATCTTGTCCTTATCGCCGCGCTGGAAGAGACGCTGCTGGCCGCTGTGGCCCATGCTCAGGACCTGACACCCGCGGCGCTGCTGGCCGTCGAGTATGGCTTTGTTCCGGGTGATCGCTCCCCATCATTATCCTTGCTGCTCGAGATCAGCGACTACGACGCGACGGCCGAGCGCATCGATCGGATGCTCGCCCTGCGCCCGGCCGGCATCGGCTACCGGCTGACAGCCGGCGAGCGCGTGGCTGAGGCCATTGGCGAAAATGGAGAGCACTTGCAGCGCTTTGTCCGGGAGTTGCGGCAGCGGGCCGATGCGATTGGCTCACCCTTTTCTATCTACCTGGGTCTGAACGGCGCGTTGGGGCGTTTGGCCGGCGACCCGCTGCGCCACATTGGCAAGGTGCTGGCCCACTGTGTCGGCCTGCAAAACGCGGCGGGGACTCACCAGTTGATTCTTGAAGAGCCGTTCCTGCTCGATGACCCCCTGGCGCAGCTGGCTAACCTCCACCGCCTGAATGACTTCTTACGGCTGACGCCTGACTCGCTGAAGCGCAGCCGGCCCACGCTACTGGTAGCCCGCGCACAACCCCTGCCAGCCGAACTCCAGATGTACGCTGACATCGCGGCGGCACATGCCCTGATATTCGAGCCGCACACTTCCAGCATGGAGAGTATGCTGGTCGGCATCAAGCGCTGTCGGGCGGCCAACATTGGCTCTTTCCTGACGCTCCGCGCGGCGGAGTCACCACGCCGGGCGACGACCATCATCAACATGGCTTGGGCCGCTGGCGCGGCCGGCCTGCTCATTACCTATGACGGGCACAATGACGGGCTGCTTTCTCTGGCGGCGCGGCGACTGGCGGAGTTATCAACGCCTTTCAACCTCCTTGGCGTTGAAGCGGGTTGAGACGGGTCTATTCCGCCGATATATGGATTCAATCCAGCAACAAGCGGCCTCGAAAGCCGTGATATTTCGTGTAGATATACAAATACAACTTTTATATCAGGATATCTTGAGATCAAATCGATATGAGTGAAGCGTGGATCAAGCCGCTCACTCCCTATCTAGCAGCGTCGCAATTCGCTCATCTGGAAGCAGGGAGGTGGATGAGTCATTCAATGCTTCTTTGGGTGTCACATCAAGGTTGTCCAACCACTCGGTGACCACCTGCACGCCCAGCACCGGGGCGTAGATATTGCGCGTCGTTGTCACGTCGGCGTGACCAAGGAACTCCTGCACGACTTCCAGAGGCATGCCCGCGCGCAGCAGTTGCGTGGCCCGGTAGTGGCGAAAGTCATGCGCCGATAGACTTTCGTGTAGATGTTCGGCATGGACGGCTCTCTTGACCACTTTGTGAACCGAAGTGATGCTCAGCCGGGCGCTACTGGAATTACGGCTGTGCGAGACGAAGAGGGCGGGGTTCGTGTCGGTGCGTTCGGCCAGGTAGGTCACCACCGCCTCGCGGGCGTAGCCGCGGATGTGGAGGGTGCGCCCTTTGTTGCCCTTGCCGACGATGGTGGCGTAGGCGGCCCGGCCGTGGCCGACGTTGGCGCGGTTGAGGGCCACCACCTCTGAGATGCGCGCCGCCGTCGAGTAGAGCATCTTGACCACCGCCCGGTCGCGCAAGAGCGACAGGCGGCGGTTGTAGGTGTCATTCTCCGGGGGCAGGGGGAGCGCGTCATAGTAGGCGATGATGCGCGGGATGTCTTGCCGGGCGATGTCGAGATCAATAACGTTCTCGGCCTGGTTGCGCTCAACCTGGCGGCGGGCCATCTGACGCTGGAGCTTGCCGAGCTGGACGGACTCGGGCAGGCGGTCGTAGCCATCGAGGAAGTTTAAGTAACCGGCAACGGCGGCCATGTAGGTCGTCACCGTGGCCCGCGAGCGGTTGGCCAGTAGCCAGTTGCGGTAGTCGAGGATGATGTCGGTCGTCAGCCGGTCGGGGCGTAGAGGCCAGGGCTCAGTCTTGGCGTAGCCGGCGCGGCGAAAGTGTTGCAGCCAGTCGGCGAACAGGCGCAGGCCGCTGCGGTAGGTGGATTCGGTCTTGAGGCTCTGCGCGCCGGCTTCGCGCAGGAAGGCGGCCTCATCCGTCCAGGTTGGCCCTTCGGGCGCCGGTCGCTCGGAAATGGGCAGTAGAGTCTCTTTTCGCGTTCGCGCCATGCGGAACCCCGCCATGGGGTAGGGCCTTGTTTGAGCCGCACCCCTCAAAGCTATATGATCATAATTCAATTAACAAGCATTAGTCACACCAAGACATTATAGAGCATGCCGTCAGTTATGTCAACATTGGGTTGCCGAGGGGGTCACTTGCTGGGCGTCTATAACGACAGAGGCGAACAGCCTAGTGACTGTTCGCCTCTGTCGCTATTATGAAAGCAACAGAACTCGCTATCGCTTAGCTGATCGCGTAATACAACCGGGCGATCACGCCTCCCGCTTCCTGGACACGCGCGGCGCTATCCCCGGACACGAACTCGATCATTGCCCCCTGGCGTACGGCCTGCAGCAGGAGCGGCTCGACAGTCTCGGCCGCGCCGGGATAAGGCAGCACCAGCAATTGCACGACAGCGCGATCCAATGCCCGGCCAACGGCGGTAAAGCCCGTCGCGCCGCGCCCGCCCGCGCCGGCCTCGGCCAATATCTCGCTGACCACGGCCAATTCGTGGTCTCGCTCGGCCTGAATAGCTGTGTCGCGAATGCGCTGGACGATCTCGTGGGGTGGCGTTGCGATGGGTATGGGCAGCACGGCGATCACCCGCTCGCGCGTCGCTGGGTGCAGCGCGCCCAGGACGGCGTTGGCCATTTCGGTGTTCCCGCCCAAAACTATACGAACTATGTTAGGGTTTTTCAGGAAGAACTTGTCTACCTGGCCGGCGATGGAACGAATGAAGCGGCGACTGATCTCATCCTGGCGCCATTGCACGTGCTGGTG